>JANPAY010000315.1:0-3884 GCA_031430155.1 Comamonadaceae bacterium | reverse complement strand
CCACAAATCATGCACACCGCGTGAATCACAGTGTGTGAAGTAGTCCACCCCTCCTGATATGGGACCAAAAAATTCGTCGTAACCAGATTTCAATGGGCCAAAAACAGGCTCGAAACCCAAGTGCCATTTGCCAATGAGCGCTGTGCTGTAGCCCACATCCTTCAGCATAGAGGGAAGCGTTGGATGCTCTGGCGGCAGACCAAGCATATGACTGCCACGAGCTTTAGAGGCAATCGGCTCCTCAGCCGCTCCGCGAAGGCGGTATTGATACCTCGCCGTCATCAAAGCAAAGCGCGTGGGCGAGCAAACAGGAGAGTTCGCGTAACCATCCGTAAAAATCATGCCGTTAGCGGCGAGTTTGTCTAGTTCGGGCGATACGGATTCTTTGCCCGTGCCATCAAAGCCACGCCCACCATAGCATCCAAGGTCGGCGTAACCTAAATCGTCTGCAACGATGAAAATGATGTTGGGTTGTTTCATTACTCTACTTTCATGCCTGTGGCTTTAATCACTCTCCCATAACGCTGCGATAAATCTCCGAGCCGTTTGTTCGCTGCCAAGCCAGTCAATCCTTCATACGCCATATCCATGCTGGCAATACGACTTTGCAACTCGGGCTTGACGAGCGCTTCTAACACGGCTTTTTGCATAGCCTGCATCACTGGCTCTGGCGTATTGGCTGGCACCATGGCTAAGGTCAAGACTTCGCCCTCTAACTCTTTCAGGCCCAACTCGGCAACCGTCGCAACGTCTTGCGCAAGAGGAGAACGCTTGCGGCTAGTGACTGCAAGCGCGGTAACCGTGCCTGCTTTGACGTGCGGTAGCAAACCCGTAGAGGACAGAACGCCGCCATCGACTTCGCCAGAGACTATAGCTAAAACTGCGGGCGAATTACCTTTGTAGGGGACATGCGTCAATTTCACACCTGCTGCATCGGTAAATACTTCCACAGCCAAGTGGCCTGGGCTGCCGCTACCGCCAGAGCTGAAGTTAAGATTTCTAACCTTGCCAGCGGCAATGAGGTCTTTCAAGTTTTTAAATCCCGATTTCACGCTCGCGCCAACCATCAGCCCGTTACTGGAAACAATGACAAGCGGCTTTAGATCCGCAACCTTAAAAGGCATATTTGGATAGATGTGCGGGTTGACGGTGACTGTCGTATCAATACCCCATAGCACAGTGTAGCCATCGGCAGGTGCCTTTGCCACAAAGTCTGCCCCGATGTTGCCCGCCGCACCCGCTTTATTTTCCACTACAAAAGGCTGGCTGAACTGCTTTTGTAGCGCATCCCCCACGGCACGAGCCATGATATCGGAAGGTCCACCTGGCGGAAACGAATTAACAAATTTAACGGGTTTATTTGGCCAAGCCGCCGTTTGGGCTTGAACTACCGCACAAAACATAATCGTACAGATTAGTAAAAACTTTTTCATTAATTTCCCCCTTTAAGCCCATATCAATCCGCCTGAAAACCTGTCGCCTTAATCGGCTTTTCCCACTTATTCAAATCAGCTTTTTGCACCACAGCCAATTGCTCAGGCGTACTGCCAATCACATCAAAACCCATACTGCTGAGCTTGGTTTTGGCGGCAGGGTCATTGATCGCCTCAACGACGGCCTTGTTGATACGCGCCAGAGTTGCAGGCGACATATTGGCTGGGCCATAGATGGCAAACCAAGCGCTAGCATCCATCGCGACACCTTGCTCACGCAATGTAGGGACATCGGGTAGCTGCGCTGAGCGCTTTGCACCCGTCACGGCAATCACACTGACTTTAGCCGCCTTTTGTGCTTCTAAAATTTCAGATACCACGTCAATGCCATAGCCGACGTGGCCTCCCAGCAAGGCGTTGAGTGCTGGCGCACCGCCTTGGAAAGGCACATGTTGCAAATCAACTTTGGCCGATTCAGACAGCATGACACCTAAAAATTGCGGAACAGTCCCAGCGCCAGGCGTTGCAAAGCTTGCTGTACTCGGATCGCTCTTGGCTTTCGCCAGCATCTCAGCAACGTTTTTGACATTGCTCTTGGGACCCGACGTGATGGCAAATTGAAAGCCGGCTAGTTGACTCACAGGCGTGAAGTCTTTAACAGGATCAAAGCCTAGTTTTTTGAACACGTGCGGAAAAATCACCATGGGACCACTAGGCGTGACAAACAAGGTCGTGCCATCTGGCGCAGCATTTTTGAGCGCCTCAATCGCAATACGACCTGATGCACCTGGCTTGTTGTCCACAATCACGCTTTGACCACCCAGCTTGGCGGACAACTGCTGCGCCAGCACACGGGCAACCACATCAGCCGAACCACCAGGCGGGAAACCTACCAAAATTTTGATGGGCTTGTCGCTTGCAGCAGGTGTAGCTTGAGCAAACACCGTATTGGTTAAAAAACAAACACTACTCGCCAGCAAGGCTGCGATGAGAGTGGAACGCTTCATGAAATGCCCCTTAAAAAATGATGCTTAAACGCAAACGATAGCAACCGCCTTGGTGTTCAAATACGCTTCCAAAATCTCAGTGCCGCCCTCAGAGCCGTAACCCGAATCTTTGATGCCGCCAAATGGCATTTCAGCCCATGCTGCGCCGCCTTGGTTAATCCACAAGAGTCCAAGCTCCAACTGCTTGCTCAAAATATGCGCGTTTTTAAGCGAGCTGGTAAACGCATAGCCGGCAAGACCAAACGGTAAGAGATTCGCCTGTGCAATCGCCTCTTCCAAATCATCAAAACCTTGGATGGCGGCCATTGGACCAAAAGGCTCAGTGTTCAAAATATCGGCATTCATTGGCAAATCAGTAATCACCGTGGGTGCAAAGAAATTGCCGCTGGTGCCAATGCGTTCTCCGCCTGTGGCAATCGTTGCGCCCTTGGCGCGTGCATCCGCTGTCAACTGCTCCATCGCGGTCACGCGGCGAAAATTAGCGAGAGGTCCCATGGTTGTGCCATCCGCCATACCGTCTGCGACTTTGAGCTTCTCTGCAATGGCGACCATGCCCTTGGCAAACTCGGCTTTGATCGAGTTGTGCACCAAAAAGCGAGTGGGCGACACGCACACTTGACCCGCATTCCTAAACTTCATCGTGCCTGCGGTTTTGAGTGCGAGTGCGATGTCGGCATCGGCCGCCACGATCACAGGCGCGTGACCTCCCAGCTCCATCGTTGAGCGCTTCATATGCAAACCCGCCATCGCTGCAAGCTGTTTGCCCACAGGTGTTGAGCCCGTAAACGTGATCTTGCGAACCAGTTGATGCGGAATCAAATAACCTGAGATTTCGGCTGGAGAGCCATAAACCAAACTAATCACGCCAGGCGGCACGCCTGCATCGACAAAAGCTTGAATCAACGCGGCTGGTGACGCAGGCGTTTCTTCAGGCGCTTTAACGATGATGGAACAGCCCGTTGCGAGTGCGGCGGAGAGCTTGCGCACGACTTGGTTAATCGGGAAGTTCCAAGGCGTAAACGCCGCCACGATGCCGACAGGCTCTTTGTGCACTTGCGCAGACACATTCATGGCTCGCGGCGGCACGAGGCGACCATAGACGCGGCGGCCTTCTTCGGCGCACCATTCAATAATTTCTGCGGAAGCAGCAGCCTCCATCTTGGCTTCAATCAGTGGTTTGCCCTGCTCTTGCGTCATTAGTGCGCCAATCTCGGCAGCGCGTTCGCGCATGAGCACAGCGGCTTTGCGCATGATGTTCGAGCGCTCAACGGCTGGCGTGTTACGCCAGATTTGAAAACCCTTTTTGGCACTCTCAAGTGCGCGGTCAAGGTCGGCAATGCCAGCAAACGCCACGCGGCCAATCTCCAATCCCGTTGCAGGATTGACCACGGGCAAAGTCTTACCGCTGGCGGCGTCGCACCATTGGTTGTCGATGAGGAGTTGT
>JANPAY010000314.1:0-2572 GCA_031430155.1 Comamonadaceae bacterium | reverse complement strand
CTCCAAAAAGAGTGCGGCTGGCCTTGTGGGAAACGCCCGAAAAATCGTGTTTCTCGGGAAATCTGCTGGTAGTGGATTTTTAGTTGATCCGCACTTGGCTAGCGGTTAACAGCTAAAAAGAGAGTGTAGCGCCAAGCGGTTTAGAAGTGTATACAAAGTCGAGTTTTAGAGCTTCAAAAAATGCTCGCGGTAATGCGCTAGCTCTTCAATCGACTCATGTACATCTGCCAGCGCCGTGTGCTTTTGCGCCTTCTTAAACGCATCTTTGACAGCGGGAGCCCAGCGTGCAGCGAGTTCTTTGAGCGTGCTCACGTCAATGTTGCGATAGTGAAAATACGCATCCAACTTGGGCATATATCGCTCTAAAAATTTGCGATCTTGGCTAATCGTATTGCCGCAGCAAGGCGACAGACCCTTGCCCACATATTTGCCGATAAATTTGAGCAGCGCTGTCTGCGCTTCTTCCTCGGTGGTCGTAGACGCTTTCACCTTGTCTATGAGCCCGCTCTTTTTGTGCGTGCCTTGGTTCCACTTGTCCATCTTGCCAAGTAGCTCCTCGGATTGATGGATGACGAACACAGGCCCTTCGATGCGCACTGACAAATCGGGGCTGGTCACGATAACAGCGATCTCTAAGAGGCGCTCTTTATCAGCATCAAGTCCCGTCATTTCGCAATCCAGCCAGATGAGGTTTTGATCGGCTTTTTTGAGGAGTAGCGCTTCTTCGCTGGGCGGTTGTGGCAGATGGGTATTGCGTGTGGAAGTCATGGGGTCATTAAACCCCAAGATGCTGCGTCAGTAATTCAGGCTGCGCGAGCAAACTGGCTGTACCGCCTTCGAACACCACTTGCCCTTTGACAAGAATGACATTCCTGTCGGTGATTTGCGTCACGTGTTTCCAGTTTTTATCCACAATCACACTGCTAATGCCTGTCTCACGGATCACGCCGCAGATGCGCCAAATCTCACGTGCAATCAGCGGCGCAAGTCCTTCGGTGGCTTCGTCCAAAATCAGCACATCGGGGTTGGTCATCAGCGCACGACCAATGGTGAGCATTTGCTGCTCGCCGCCCGAGAGCTGTTGTCCGCCGTGGGTGAGTCGTTCTTTGAGGCGCGGGAAGGTATCCAGCACTTTGTCGAAATTCCAATCTTGCCCTGCCTTTGCGCGCGCTTTAGCGGCTTCTGATTTACCCGCGCGAGCTGCCATCACAAGGTTTTCTGTCACACTCAAATTACCAAAGATGCCACGTCCTTCGGGCACATAAGCAATGCCAAGTTGTGCGAGCTTGTAGGGCGCGGCGTTGGTCATGTCCGTCCCCATAGCTTCGACCTTGCCTGTTACGCGCCCACTGGGGGCTTTGATGAGTCCCATGATGGATTTGAGAAGGGTGCTTTTACCCATGCCATTTCTGCCCATTAGGCCGACCGTTTCGCCGCGTGCCACGTGAAAGTTCAGGCCTTGCAGGATGTGGCTTGCGCCGTAGTACGTGTTTAGGTTTTGAACATGAATGAGAGGGCTGGAGTTATTCATGCTCTTCTCCCACTTCTTCACCGAGGTAGGCCGCTTGCACTTTCGCGTTAGCCCGAATGTCTGCTGGTGTACCTGTGGCAATGACTCGCCCATCCACCATCACCGTGAGCACATCCGCAAGGGCGAACACCGCATCCATATCGTGCTCGACCAGCATGATGGCGTGATTAGCCTTGAGGCTGTGCAAAAGTTCAATCATGCGCTCGGCTTCCTCTGCGCCCATACCAGCTAAGGGTTCATCTAGTAATAAAACAGAAGGATTGTTCGCCAAGCACATGGCAATCTCTAATTGACGCTGCTCGCCGTGGCTCATGCTGGCGGCGACCGTTTGCGCGTGATGCTCTAACTTTGCTAAGTGAATCGCTTGCTCGGTTCGTGCCAGATCAAAGTGTGCAGCAAGGCGGACGTTCTCAAACACCGTGAATGGCAAAAACACATTCGTTTTTTGGAAACTGCGCCCAAGACCACGGCGCGAGATACGCTCCATCGACCAGCCCGTGATGTCCTCGTCGCCCAAGTAGATGAGTCCAGACGTGAGCGGCAGATCGCCCGATAGCAGATTGGTGAGCGTAGATTTTCCTGCACCATTGGGACCAATCAAGGCGTGGATTTGCCCGCGTACCAGGTCAAGCGAGACATCGTTTACCGCCGCCAAGCCGTCAAAGCGCTTAGTCAAATTCTTGGCACTAAGTAAGACTTCACTCATGATTAGCCTTACGCAGTGCCAATTTCTCTGCCAAGCCCATCAAACCGCGCGGTGCAAAGATGATGATGAGGACAATAAACGTCCCCATCCACAGTTGCCAATGTTTGCCGAGCCCATTCGGTAAATCTTTGAAGAGTGACAGCAAGATCTCAAAACTAAACGCACCCACAATGGCACCCGCAAAGTTACCCATGCCGCCTAAAACCAACATCATGATGGCGTGCGCGCTCATGTGAAAGCCCATCAGCTCGGGGTTGACGAAGCCGCTTTGTGCACCGTGCAAATAGCCCGCTAACCCAGCCAATCCACCCGCGATCGTAAAGGCAGTTAGCTTG
>JANPAY010000313.1:0-2350 GCA_031430155.1 Comamonadaceae bacterium | reverse complement strand
GGATTCCATTCCCGTCACAGTGATCGATGTGTCTAACAACCGTGTTACCCAGGTTAAGACCCCAGACAACGACGGATATTCCGCGTTGCAAATCACGTTTGGTGCACGTCGTGCGTCACGCGTTACCAAGCCAGAAGCTGGACATCTTGCCAAAGCAGGTGTTGAAGCGGGCGAAATCATGCAAGAGTTCCGTGTGGCTGCTGATGCAGCAGCTGCGCACGCTGCTGGTTCAAGCATTGCCCCTGCGGCTGTGTTTGCCATTGGCGACAAGGTGGACGTGCAAGGCACGTCTATCGGTAAGGGATTTCAAGGCACGATCAAGCGTCATAATTTCAAATCGCAGCGCGCTTCGCACGGTAACAGCCGTTCGCATCGTGTCCCAGGTTCGATTTCGATGGCGCAAGATCCAGGCCGTGTTTTTCCTGGTAAAAAAATGTCGGGTCACATGGGCGATGTCACAAAATCTGTGCAGAACCTGCCTATCGTGCGTATCGACGAAGCGCGTCAATTGCTGCTCATTAAGGGCGCAATCCCTGGTAGCGCTGGTGGTTTTGTGACCGTGCGTCACGCCATCAAAGTGGCCGTTAAAACCATGAAAGGAGCTGCGTAATGCAAGTTGAACTCCTCAATGATCAAGGTCAAAGCAGTGCAAAATTTGATGCGCCAGAAGCCGTATTTGGTCGCGACTACAACGAATCTTTGATTCATCAGTTGGTGGTTGCGTTCCAGGCTAATGCACGCCAAGGCACTCGCGCACAAAAAGACCGTGAGCAAGTCAAGCACAGCACCAAGAAGCCTTTTAAGCAAAAGGGTACTGGTCGTGCACGTGCTGGTATGACTTCTTCGCCGCTGTGGCGCGGAGGCGGTCGTATTTTCCCGAACATGCCAGAAGAAAACTTTGCGCACAAACTGAACAAGAAAATGTACCGTGCAGGTATGGCTTCGATTTTGTCGCAACTCGCTCGTGATGGTCGTTTGTCAGTGGTTGATTCGCTCACCATTGATGCACCTAAGACTCAATTACTCGCTGCGAAATTCAAAGCAATGAATTTGAAGTCTGTGATGGTCATCTCTGACAATGTGGACGATAACCTTTATTTGGCTTCACGCAATCTGCCCAATGTGCTGGTTGTCGAGACCCGCTATGCAGACCCGCTGTCATTGATTCACTACAAAAAAGTGATCGTGACCAAGGCTGCTGTGGCGCAATTTCAGGAGATGTTCGCATGAGCTCCTTAACCACAAAAAATAAATCTAGCAAGTTCAATGTCGCTGGTACGTCTTTCGACGAAGGTCGTTTGATGCAAGTGTTGATTGCTCCCGTTGTGTCTGAAAAGGCCACGATGGTAGCAGACGCTACGAATGCAGTCACTTTCAAAGTGTTGCAAACGGCGAACAAGTATGAGATTAAAGCGGCTGTTGAATTGATGTTCAAGGTTGAGGTCACGAATGTGTCCACGGTCAACATCAAAGGCAAAACAAAACGCTTTGGCAAATCTGCGGGTCGTCGCGACAACGTTCGTAAGGCTTATGTCACGCTCAAAGCAGGTCAAGAGCTCAACTTGTCTGGGGAGGCTGCGTAATCATGGCTGTCATTAAGATGAAACCCACATCACCAGGCCGTCGTGGCGTGGTGAAAGTGACACGTGACCACCTGTACAAAGGTCGTCCAGAAGCTTCGCTCGTGGAATCGCAATTCCAAAAAGCAGGCCGGAACAACAATGGTCATATCACCACTCGCCACAAAGGCGGCGGTCATAAGCACCACTATCGTATTGTTGACTTTGTGCGTAACAAGGATGCGATTCCTGCGAAAGTGGAGCGTATCGAGTACGACCCAAATCGCTCGGCTCACATTGCGTTGCTTTGCTATGCAGATGGCGAGCGTACCTACGTAATTGCACCTCGCGGTGTGGCCGTAGGCGCAAGCTTGATGAGTGGCTCAGAAGCACCCATCAAGGTCGGCAACACTTTGCCAATTCGTAACATTCCAGTCGGTCAAACGATTCACTGTATCGAGTTGCAGCCAGGCAAGGGCGCGCAGATTTGCCGCTCCGCTGGTACATCGGCAACATTGCTGGCACGCGAAGGCATCTATGCGCAGGTTCGCTTGCGCTCAGGTGAAGTTCGCAAAATCCACATTGATTGCCGCGCCACGATTGGCGAAGTTGCAAACGAAGAGCACAGCTTGCGCCAGTACGGCAAAGCGGGTGTGAAGCGCTGGATGGGTATTCGCCCAACCGTGCGCGGTGTGGCAATGAACCCAGTCGATCACCCACACGGTGGTGGCGAAGGACGCACAGGCGAAGGCCGTCATGCAGTCGATCCATGGGGTAACCTGACCAAAGGC
>JANPAY010000312.1:0-5490 GCA_031430155.1 Comamonadaceae bacterium | reverse complement strand
CCTGCATGCGCAAGAAATTCAGTTCAACGACATCCGCACCACGCTACAAGCGCTGATTGCGATTTACGACAACTGCAACAGCCTGCACACCAATGCGTTCGACGAAGCTATCACCACGCCGACCGAAGACTCGGTGCGTCGCGCCATGGCGATTCAACTCATCATCAACCGCGAGTGGGGCTTAGCCAAAAACGAAAACCCAAGTCAAGGCAGCTTCATCATCGAAGAGCTCACCGAACTGGTAGAAGAAGCCGTACTCACCGAGTTTGAAGCCATCTCCGATCGCGGCGGCGTGCTGGGCGCGATGGAAACGGGCTATCAGCGCGGACGCATTCAAGACGAGTCGATGCACTACGAAATGCTCAAGCACACGGGCGAGTACCCCATCATTGGCGTGAACACGTTTAGGAAGCCGAGCGATAACGAACCACCGCAAAAGATTGAATTGGCACGAAGTACGGACGAGGAAAAACAAAGCCAACTCAAACGCTTGGCAGCGTTCCACAAACAACACGCCAAAGAATCGCCAGCGATGCTCAAGCGTCTGCAACAAGCGGTGATTGATAACGCCAACGTCTTCGCCGTGCTGATGGATGCGGTGCGGGTTTGCAGCCTAGGTCAGATTACGAATGCGCTGTTTGAGGTGGGTGGGCAGTATCGGCGGAATATGTGAGGCATTATGGGCAAGCAGAATGGGGTGAATGAAAACAACCCAATACTTGTCCGAAACCGATATGGCGATTGGGAATACAAAACCTGTGAGATCGCTGAATATCGATTAATTCAAGACGGAAGTCTGGCCGAAATTCGCTTCAAGAGCAAGCCAGACGAGTGGTATTCATATCCCAAAGAACGTGTACACCTACTAGGCGAGGTCATAACAACCCACAATCCTACTGATGTGCAACTGCGAGTAAAGGGGCAATTGCTTTTAAACGTGGATGCGATCGTGAAGTATCTCGACTTCTACATCGTCACATCAAAAGAGCGAAGCAAGCCATATGCAGTGTCAGATGTCAACGTCGAACGCAATGTTGCGGTTGATCCTGCTTGCAAAATGGCGCTGGATTACTTTCGTTCGGTCGCCGAGCTAGTGGGTGTTCAAAACGAAGTCGACGAATCGCTTTTGGCGAAACAATTTAATCGTTATTTGTCACGGGTCGCTGATGTCAGCGTGTTAGCCGCGTATTTGACTCCTTACACAGCACTAAAAGATTTCGAGACTCTAGCGCCATTGATCTATCCATTTGGTACCAATGTCAGTCAGAAGATAGCGGTTGAAAAGGCATTTCAGTCACAAGTCGTTACTGTGCAAGGCCCACCTGGAACGGGAAAAACGCAAACCATTCTCAACATCATTGCCAACGCAGTTCGTCTTGGGCAAACGGTCGCAGTTGTCTCGAATAACAATTCCGCAACTCAAAATGTTGCCGATAAGTTAGAAGAGAAAGGTCTCGGATTTTTATTAGCGCCGCTTGGTCGTCGAGAAAACAAAGATCTCTTCATTGAACAACAAAGCGCCTATCCTGATTGGGTTAAACCATCAGATGAAGAAAGAGTCAATCTACCTCATCTTGAATCTGAACTTAAATCGCTAATGGCTTCTCTGGATGAATTGATTCGAGCCAACAATGACCGCGCAATGCTTGTGAGCAAAATTGCACAAACTCAAGTCGAGTTTGAACTGTATCAACGACTTGATGGATCATCACCTTCCGATGGTGCGCGATTGATGCTGAGCCAACAATCAGCGCGTGATTGCTTGATATTACAGATTGAATGCGAAGAAACCGATCTGAATTCACCCCTAAGTTTGCTACGTCTCATTCAAGAGATCTTCCTTTATGGATTCTGGGGACGAAAGAGACGACGCAAGCTATTTGGCGAAGGGGCTATGGCTTTGCGCAGCTTGTATTACGAAAAGTATTTGAGCGAATTGCAGACGCAGTTGTCACAACTAGAACGTATTCTGGCTGAAAACAACTTCGAATCCATTCAACAGCAAATGCAAGATGTGTCATGGGCTTTACTACGGGGAGTTATCGCTGAAAGATTTCACTCAACTAAGGAAAGACCACTCTTCACGAACCAAGAGCTATGGACAAGGTACGGTGACTTTCTCAAAGAATACCCGATTGTGTTGAGTACGACACACTCCATCAAAACTTCTTTATCACCACATTGTCTTTATGACATCATCATTGTTGATGAATCGTCGCAAGTTGATGTAGCAACTGGCGTACTTGCTTTGTCGTGTGCCAAACGCGCCATCATTGTGGGCGATGAAAAACAGTTGCCAAATGTTCTTTCTATTGACACTGCTCAGCGTACCCAAGCACTATGGGATGAATATGACCTAGATTGTGCCGCATGGAATTATGCTGACAACAGCTTACTTTCGTCGGCAAAGGCTATCTGGCCAACAGCGCCGAATGTGCTGCTAAAAGAGCACTATCGCTGCCACCCCAAAATCGCAGGCTTTTTAAACCAGAAGTTTTACGATAACCAGCTTATCGTTATGACGACTGACCGTGATGAACGCGATGTGATGCAGGTTGTATTCACAGCGCCAGGTAATCACGCCAGAGGTCAGATCAACCAACGGCAAGCTGAAGTGATTCAGCAAGAGGTTGCCCCAACCTTGCTTAGCGCTGGTGTGACGGATATTGGCGTCATTACCCCTTATCGAGATCAAGTGGTGATGCTCAAAAGAACTTTAGGCAATGAAATTGAAGTCGATACGGTACATGGTTTCCAAGGCAGAGAGAAACAAGCCATCATCATGTCCACGGTAGACAATCAAATCCGAAAATTTGTGGATGATCCGCAACTGCTCAATGTGGCTGTATCTAGAGCACAGCGAAGTTTTACGGTCATCATGTCCGAACAACACGATATTTTTTCAACAAATTTTGGTGATCTTGTTCGGTACATTAATTATCAACAGCAAGTCGTTAAGCACTCGCAAGTGCGTTCAGTGTTCGACTCGCTGTATGAAGACTACGCTGAAGCTCGCAAGCAATTTCTAGATAAATATGGAAGGACATCTGAATGGGACTCGGAGAGTCTTGCCGAGAGTGTAGTTTTGAGCGTGTTGCAAAGCAAAGAGTTTTCTACTATGAGTCTCTCTTGCATGAGGCACGTGCCGTTGACGTGGCTCATTCATGATCTCTCAGGACTGACAAAGCGTGAGCGTCAGTTCGCTCTTCACGCTTCCTCACATGTTGATTTGCTGATTTACGACAGTTTTGGAAAGCTGCCCCTGCTGGCTATTGAAGTGGATGGCTGGACATTTCATCAATCTGGATCATTGCAATCAGCACGTGATGAAATCAAAAATACGCTTTTTGAACGTGCTAATCTGCATTTAGTCAGACTTTCCACAACTGGTAGCAACGAGGCTGCTGTTATCGCAAGAGCGCTTCGAAAGGTTGTCGGCGATAGCGATTCAGATCATCAAACGTGATAGCAGGTTCACACCGCCAACGCAACACGCGAGTTGTACAACACAATTTTCAGGAGCACTTGCGCTAAGACCAGCTGGTCTTTCCAGTCATCTATGCCTTGCCTAAGCTAATCGGCAGATTGAGCAACAAATTCTGCGGCTTAATTTTGACGAACCCATTGACATCCATCGCCAGTCCCAAATAAACAGGCTTGCCTGCGACGTCGGCTTGCATTTGGTTTGCGTTTTTAAACTCTAATTTAAACAGGCTCACTAGCGATTCAAGTCGCTCTTTGGGTACGTCATTACCAAGATACAAGTCGTTAAGCAGGTCTGTGGACGTGGCCTCTAGGCCAATATGCCAACGCCATGCAGGATCGTCCACTTTTGCGACATGCTTGATAGTCACATCGATTTGCAGCATATGCTTGATCCATTTCTCCAGCACCTGCGACAGCGCCTTGAGTCCTGAATTAGCGTTACTCAAACGAAAGATGAGCCCATGACTCAGTTCGTTCGCCATGCCGTGCGACAAATCGAGCGGTTCGGTAACCGAATCTCTCGGTGCATCGTGCATCACGCGCCCGTCTTCTAAATGGACTGCTTGGCGTTTGTAGAGCCATTCTGCCGCTGCATATTGAACGGCTATGTTTTTATCGACTATTGGACTCGTGGTGGCGTCCATCATGCGAAGCGTGATGTTTTCCACCAGCGCATCCATGACTTCTTGCGGCACATCGACTGCGGCACTACGGATGAGTTGCAAGTAATACGCCTCAAGACTCCCAGCAGCCAGCAGGTCGGTTTGCATCCTCAAGAAAAATGAATAGTTCTCACGTGCATCGGCATCGTTTATCGCGGCCAACTCTGTGGGGCTAATTTTTTGCAAAGGTGCTGCCTGCAAAGCCTTGTGCAGATTGATCTCCGAGGCGCATGACTCTGCAACCAGCGCCAGTTGTGGGCTGGCGAGCAAGTCTCTTAAAAAGATGTCAATATGTTCAAGCACGTTTATCACCACCATGAATGCCATATCGATCGCGGTAAGCCTGCGCTTTGGTAGCGTGTTCACCCATGCCAGCGCCCATGCTGCCCAAGTAGCCCAGCAAGTCGGCCAAGGTGGCGATGTGGCAGACGTGCAGCCCCAGCTCGCGCTGCACATATTGCACGGCGCTGTAATCTACCTCTATGCCGTTCTCGATACCGCGCTCTTGGCGGTCTAGCGCAATGGCGATGGCGTGAGCGCTCGCGCCTGCGGCCTTGATGAGTGCGATAGATTCTTTGGCTGCTGTGCCTGCGGACATCACGTCGTCGATGATGAGCACGCGCCCTTTGAGCGGTGCGCCCACCAGAGAGCCGCCTTCGCCGTGGTCTTTAGCTTCTTTGCGGTTATAGGCAAAGGGTACGCTTTTGCCTTGCCTTGCCAACTCGACCGCTACCGTTGCGGCTAGGGGGATACCTTTATAGGCGGGGCCAAAAATCATGTCGAATTTGATATCACTCTTCAAAATGCTTGCCGCATAAAATTGAGCCAGTAGCAGCATTTTTGCGCCGTCGTCAAAGAGTCCCGCGTTGAAGAAGTATGGACTCATGCGTCCCGATTTGAGCTTGTATTCACCGAACTTCAGCACACCTGAGTCGAGCGCAAATTTAACGAAGGTTTGCGAGTCTGTATTCATTTTTTACTCTCATTTTTAATATCAATCGCCATGTTTTCTCTCACCAGCCTCAACTTCAACGGCATCCGCTCTGCGGCGAATAAGGGCATGGAGGCGTGGATCGAAAAGACTCTGCCAGATTGTATGTGTGTGCAAGAGATCAAGGCGCAAGCCGCGGATGTGGCGGGACGCTTTGAGTCCATTGCGGGAATGAAGGGGTACTTCCAGTTTGCTGAGAAAAAAGGTTATTCGGGCGTGGGCGTTTATTCGCGCCATGAGCCTAGCGATGTGGTCGTTGGTTTTGATGCGGCGAGTGGTGGTGAATTTGACGCGGAGGGGCGATTTGTGGAGCTGCGTTTTGACACGCCATCTACCAAGCGCTCGATCATC
>JANPAY010000311.1:0-3018 GCA_031430155.1 Comamonadaceae bacterium | reverse complement strand
GTTTTGGATGAGCCCTCTGTTGTCGCGATCCGTCACGAAGGCGGGCCACAAGGCAAAAAAACAATTCAAGCGGTTGGCTTAGAGGCCAAGATGATGCTGGGCAAAGTGCCCGGCAATATCGAAGCGATTCGTCCCATGAAGGACGGCGTGATTGCCGACTTTACCGTGACCGAGCAAATGCTCAAGCAATTTATCAAGATGGTGCACCCGCGCCAACTTTTAAAGCCAAGCCCACGCATCATCATTTGCGTGCCATGTGGCTCCACACAGGTTGAGCGCCGCGCGATTCGCGAATCAGCGCTAGGTGCTGGCGCATCTGAAGTATTTTTGATTGAAGAGCCGATGGCGGCTGCTATTGGCGCTGGCTTGCCAGTATCTGAGGCTAGCGGCTCGATGGTGGTGGATATTGGTGGCGGCACGACCGAAGTGGGCGTCATCTCTTTGGGCGGCATGGTCTACAAAGGCTCTGTCCGCGTGGGCGGCGATAAGTTTGACGAAGCCATCATCAATTACATTCGCCGCAACTACGGCATGCTGATTGGCGAGCCAACAGCGGAAGCCATCAAAAAGAACATTGGCACGGCCTTCCCAGGTAGCGAAGTACGTGAAATGGAAGTGAAGGGGCGTAACCTCTCTGAAGGTGTGCCACGTAGCTTCACGATATCGTCCAACGAGATTTTGGAAGCTCTAACCGACCCACTCAACAACATCGTCTCCGCCGTTAAAAACGCGTTGGAGCAAACACCACCAGAACTGGGCGCAGACATTGCCGAGCGCGGCATGATGCTGACGGGCGGCGGAGCACTTTTGCGTGATCTTGACCGCTTATTGGCAGAGGAAACGGGGCTGCCTGCGCTTGTTGCGGAAGATCCGCTGACCTGTGTGGTGCGTGGCTGCGGTATTGCACTGGAGCGCATGGAGCGTCTGGGTTCTATTTTTACGACTGAATAATTCCGCACCGCTTTCGGCTGCTGTTGCGCCATGTCACTTTCGTCACACAGCCGCTACCCTACGTTTGATCGCACCCCACCGCCGATTTTTCGGCAAGGGACTTCAGCGCTATCGAGACTGATTTTCTTTTGCGCGCTTGCGATGTTTTTGATGGTGGCAGATGCTCGTTTTCAAATGACGAAACCTGTGCGCTCGACATTTGCAACCATGCTATATCCACTGCAATGGCTAACCATGCAGCCGCTGACGGGTGTTGAATTTTTGAGTCGCTATTTTCAAAGTCTCTCGTCTGCCCAAAGCGATGCCGAGGATGCGCACCGCAAGTTGACGCTGCAAATGCAAAAATCGACAACAGTCGCACAACTGCAAATCGAAAATCATCGCTTGCGTCAATTGTTGGAGCTCAAGCAGCGGCCAGATACGTCGGGCATTCCTGCCGAGGTTCTCTACGATGCCGCAGACCCTTACACGCGAAAAATCGTCATTAGCAAGGGCATTACGCAAAATATTGTCTTGGGCTCTCCTGTGCTGGATGAGTTTGGTGTTGTCGGACAAGTGACGCGAACCCATCCGTTTACGAGTGAAGTCACTCTTTTAATCGATCGTGACCAGGCCATCCCCGTTCTAAACACTAGAACGGGGGCTCGCAGCGTTGCTTACGGCGACTCACTTAGTTTTGGCGGTACGCTAGAGTTGCGCTTTATGGCGGCGAATGCGGATGTACTTCAAGGCGACTTGCTCACCACCAGTGGTGTCGACGGTGTTTATCCTGCAGGTCTGCCCGTTGCAAAAATCGACAAAATAGAACGCCGCGCAGATACCGCATTTGCAAAGATTCATTGCACACCGATTGCAAGAATTAGTGGCGCATCGCATGTCATGGTTTTAAACCCGCTCTCTAATCTACAGCCCAATACCCTGAATGAAAAGCCCATACCCATCATTCAAACAAAGCGCGGAGCAAAGTCATGAGTGTCATCATGCCACGCGGAACCCGTCAGCTGCTGTTACCAGCGAGCCCCAGCTTTATCTGGCTCAGTATTTTTGCGGCGCTGATATGTAATTTGTTTGAAAATTTTTACTTCGGTGGCTGGGTTAGTTGGGCACCCGATTTTTTGATCATTACATTGGTATTTTGGAACATTCATCAGCCTCAGCGTATTGGCATGGGTGTGGCTTTTGCTTTTGGGCTTGCCATGGATGTGCACCAAACAACATTACTGGGACAGCATGCCCTTTGCTACTCCTTGCTCAGCTTTGTCGCCATTACCTTGCATCGTCGCGTCTTATGGTTCAAAACACTGACTCAAGCGGTTCAATTGCTGCCTTTATTTGCAGCGGCCCATCTCATTGAGCTTGCTATGCGGTTAATGTTTGGGCACGCTTGGCCAGATTGGCAGCTTGTCTTTGCCCCACTACTTGAAGCCTTGCTATGGCCGGCAGCTTCGCTCATACTGCTGATGCCACAACGACGCAGTCCCGACCCTGATGCCAATAGGCCGCTTTAATGGAACTTCGCAATTTAGACCGTGAGCTCATCCGCTTTCGTGGCCGTGTGCTCATTGTCAGCGTCTTCGTCGTCACCCTCTTTTCCCTGCTGCTTTTCCGGCTTTTCTATCTCCAAGTCATTCGTCATGACGATTTGAATGCGCAAGCAGAAGGCAACCGCGTTGCATTCGTACCAATTGTTCCCAATCGCGGACTCATTCTCGATCGCAATGGTGTTATTTTGGCCTCGAACTATTCAGCCTATACGCTTGAGATTACACCGTCCAAAACTTTGAATGTCGATGAAACAATTCATGCACTATCGCAAGTTATCGATATTCAGCCTCGCGACAAACGCCGATTTAAACGGCTTATGGATGAGTCCAAAAATTTTGAATCTCTACCCATCCGTACACGCTTAACAGACGAGGAGGTCGCTAAATTTTCGGCTCAGCGTTTCCGTTTTCCCAGCGTTGATATCAAAGCAAGGCTGTTTCGAAGTTACCCATTTGGCGAGCTCGCCAGTCATGTGATTGGCTATATTGGTCGTATCAATGCTGCGGAAAAAGAGCGTATTGA
>JANPAY010000310.1:0-5911 GCA_031430155.1 Comamonadaceae bacterium | reverse complement strand
GGCATCTTATTGCCTAGCAGCGTGCTAACGCTGGGCATCACCCGCTGGATGGCAGCCAACCACAAACGGCTGGGTGTTCAAGCGTTCAAAGCAGGACTAGTACCTGTCACTTTGGCACTGCTAGTGTCAACGGCGTATGTTTTGACAACAGCAAATGCCAAACCTACCGATTGGCCGTTTTGGCTGCTATCAGCCGCCGCCGCCTTGATTGTTTGGCGCACCAAAGTCCACTTGCTGTGGCTTTTGGGCGTGGGGGCAGTTGTAGGCGCGATGCTGGCTTAAACAGAATGACGCGCAGGCTTGTCGATGTTGAAAAACACATAGTCAATCTTCATCCCGCCCATCTCTTTCACACCTTCGTGCGAGAACTGTCCGCCGATTTTTTCCATCGCCTTGCGTGAGCGCATATTAGTTTTGCCAACGTGGAACCAGACACGCTCAAATCCAGTGGCAAAAGCGTGAGCCAACATCAATTGCTTCATTTCACGGTTCGCTGAGCCACCCCAGTGGCTTCTAGCCAAAAAGGTGTAACCAATAGCGATTTCGCGCTTGGCGTCATCTCGTTCGTAATAACGAGACGAGCCAACAAGTTGCCCTGTAGCGTTATCAACAACGACATATGCCGCGTTGCAAGCCACGGCTGGATCAAAGAACTTGAGCCTAAAAGCCTCACGCTCATACCGCAGCGGATCGGGATGTTGCTCCCAAATCAGGGGGTCAGCTGCAGCGGCATGCAGCGCCTCAAAATCAGCGGCAACCAGCGGACGAAGGCTAATCGTGGGGCCAATCACTTGAGCAGCGCCTTCAAATTCGCCTGCAAACGCTTGGCAACAGCTTCGGAATAACCCGACTCCAGCACCTTGGCCACATCTGCACCCCAAGTCTGGCTTGGCGCAGGATCGTTCCGTTTAGTCAGAAGCTGCAATTGCAAGGCGCGGCGGTCGTTTAAGAAATCGGCTGGCGTTGGTACGCCCGTTGCCATCTCAAGGCGCAAAAGCGCCGTACCCGCAGCCTCGGCAGCCGCTTCTGGCTTCCCGAGCGCCTGCGTCCACTGCGTGCGCACGCTTGAGTTGACAGCTTTGCCCAGCGCGTTTGCCGCAGGAATAGCGTCAGCTGTGCGGTTTTGCCACGCAGTCAAAATCGTGGTGACGACCTCGCCATGTGCCTGCATTTGCAGCTTTTTAAGTGCAAACTCAGCATGCTCTAAGGCTTTACGCTGTGCGTGGAAGGCTTCATCCGATAACCTCGGACCCCTTGCTTCGCGCGGCTCACGGGCATCCCTGCTCGGGAAGCCACGTCCAGCTTGGTCTGCCGAGCCAAAGCCTGGTTTTTTACCAAATTTCGATGCCTCTGGCGCTTTGGCGGATTTGCGGTCATCGCTGCGCATCGCGACCAAGGGCTTGGTAACTTTGACTGGCGCTGGCGTTTCGACTGGTACTTCAGCCGAAGCTTCAGCGGACGCTGACTCTTCTGCCTTGGGCGCTGCCGCAACCTGAATGGCTTGCCCACGCAAAGCGGCTTGCAAGGCCGTCATAGCCGCTTGAATCTTGCCTGCCTCGCCTGTTGCATTGGCGTCGTCCAACGCTTTTGATGCCTCTAGCACTGCTTTGTCGTGAACGCTCAAAGTTGCCACGTAAGCGGCTCGCGCGGCGTTACGTACTTCGTCTTTTTTGGCAAACGCGCTGTCAATTGTGGCTTTGAAGTTGTCCCACTGTTTTTGCTCAGTTTTACGATCCAGCGGTACGCTTTGCGCCTCCACTTGCCACTGCTGCTGCAAATCGCGAACAAAGTTAATACGCAGATCAGCACCTTTGCCGACGGCTTCCACCATCTCTTTGGCTTGTTCAATTAAGCCTTGGCGACGGGCAAACGTACCTTTTTGTGCGGTATCTAATGGCTCAGCGGCTTCTTTAATAGCGGCTTTCCATGCGGTTTGGAGTGCGTCAAAGTCGCGCTCGCTCAAATGACCTGACTCGCGCCATTGGTTGCTAAATAGATGCAAGCTGCGGTGCATGCCCTTCCAGTCGGGCTTGGCATCGCCCGTTAGCGCAGCGATATTCGCTTTTTGCTCGACGCCCCAAGCTTTGAGCTTATCCAAGAGTGCGGTGCGTTCGGCAATGACCACGGCGCTTTTGGCTTTCACTTCTTCCAGCCAAGCTTCGACCAATTTATGCGCTTCGTTACAAGCGTCGTCAAAACGCTTCCACAGGCCATGATTCGGAATGCCGCCTTGATCGGCTTGCTTCCATTGGTCGCGCAAAGTGCGAATCGCATCTTGCTGCTTGCGCCCGCCCATTGGCTTGGCCAACAGCGCTTGCGCTTGCAGGGTTAAGTTTTGGCGGATCTGATCGGCCCGCCAGCGCTGCCAACCTTCCAACTCGCCCGCCGCGCCCAATGCCGCGTGACAAGCTAAATCGAGCTTACCGTCAATCCACGCACCGTGCTCTTTGAGCGCTTGGCGTAGGTTGTTGGCCGCACCCGCCGTGGCTTTACCGTGACCAGCCGCCAACTCTTCCTCTAGCTTTGTCAATATAGGAATGACCGCATCATGCGCTGCTTTGCGCTGCTCAGGGTCAATTTTTGGCTTGGAGGCCTTATCGGGTTTGGCTTGCAGCAGTACCTGACCACGTGCAGCGCGAATCTCATCAGCCCAGACAGGGATAGATGGCAAAGGCGCATCGCCATCGGCCTTGGCAGCCTCCGCCGTATCCATCACCGAAGAAAAAGCACCCCAAATCGCTGTGAGCTGGCTTTCGGCCGTTTGCAACTGTGGTGGCAGCTTGGCGTCGATGTCTTGCCATTCAGAGCGAATCATCAATTCTTTAGACTTCGATTTCCAGTCGCTCGCATCACGAACCAAGGTCTCACGCTGGGCTAAAACCTCAGCCAGCGGCTTGGTGCTGAGCGTGTCTAATCGCTGGGCAAACAAAGCGGCTGCTTCGCGTTGCACAGCAACTTGGTGCTGCACATCTTCGATTTTGGCAACCCGTTCGGCTAGTTTGACTTTCAAAGTGGCGAGAGGCTCTTTAGATAGTGGCGCTCCCGCTTTAGCGGCATCACGCTGCCAAGCCATGCCGTCAGCAATGTTCATCCTAGGTTGGCTGATCAATGTTTGCGCTTTGTCCGCCCACTCCTGCGCCAACCCATCTTGTGTTTTAACCTTGCGAAGGTCATCTAATTTTTCACGAAGCGGCCTGCATGCGCCTTTGTCGCGTGTCGACAATTCTTTATAGACCGCTTGCATATGCTCTTGGCTAGGGTTGGTGTCTAGCCAAATTCGAACACGGGTCGTACGCTCGCTGGAGGTCATAGCGCCAAAAATACCGCCAGTCATCTGGTCGAGGGTCGGGAGATCAAAGTTCATTAGAGAGGAAGGCGCCTTGTGCCAAGTTATTTTGCAAAGACTGTATTTTCCTGCATTTTGCTCAACATCTATAACTGTGTATATAATCAGTTTTTATTTTTAAAATAAAGAAATTTTGCGGCTAAACTTCGCTCGTTTTCACAAAAGCACGTTTTTATGCGTGTAAACCCTAATGTTAAAAAACATTTATCGTTCACTCTCTTCGCTTGGTTTCTTGGTGGTGATTGCCATCGCTGCTTTGCTGTTTCGCCCTGATTGGCGTAACGTCAGTGAATGGCATCTCCTCAGCTGGCTGCAAGATCGCCAGGTTGAGCTGACAGGATTAGGCTCAGACATGGACGCTATTGATCGCGTGACGGCCGTTAACCCTAACAAGCTACCCAAAGATCAGGCGGACTTGGCGCAGTGGCTCAGCAAAAAATACCGCGTCGCCCCAGAGCCCATGAGCGCCATCGTTGCCCAAGCGTTTGAGACAGGACAGCGCTTACAACTCCAACCTACGCTCATTTTGGCAGTCATGGCGGTCGAATCAAGCTTCAACCCCTTTGCCCAAAGCTCGGTAGGTGCTCAAGGCTTGATGCAGGTCATGACCAAGGTACATACAGATAAGTACGAGAATTTTGGTGGCAAGCTTGCTGCATTTGACCCTCTCAGCAACCTCAGAGTTGGTGCGAAAGTGTTGCTGGATTGCATCACCAGGGCTGGCTCTGTCGAGGGCGGTCTCAAACAGTACGTTGGCACTACAACGGGTGACGACGGCGGCTACTCAGATAAAGTGTTGCTTGAACAGCAGCGTCTGGAGAGTGTTCTTTTAGGTCACATCAAGCAACAAGTCGCGCTCTCATCGCATAATTGATACCTCTCGACATCCCATACTCCTATTTGTAGCAACCCAGCCATGTTCCAAAAAAGCATCCTCGTTAAAGAAGCCGATCCCGAAATTTTTGCCGCTATCCAAGCGGAGCATCAGCGCCAAGAGCAGCACATTGAGCTAATTGCCAGCGAAAACTACACTTCGCCTGCGGTGATGGATGCGCAAGGCTCGCAGCTAACGAACAAGTATGCCGAAGGCTATCCAGGCAAGCGCTACTACGGCGGCTGCGAATATGTGGACGTGGCTGAGCAGCTCGCCATCGATCGCTTGAAAGAGCTTTTTGGCGCAGAAGCTGCCAACGTGCAACCGCATTGCGGCGCATCGGCGAATGAAGCGGTCTTTTTGGCTTTCTTGAAGCCTGGCGACACCATTATGGGCATGAGCCTTGCCGAAGGCGGACACCTCACGCACGGCATGGCGCTCAATATGAGTGGCAAATGGTTTAACGTAGTCAGCTATGGCCTCAACGCCAAGGAAGAGATTGACTACGACGCGATGGAGCGTACTGCCCGCGAGTCCAAGCCTAAACTCATCATTGCAGGCGCCTCAGCGTACAGCCTGCACATCGACTTTGCGCGTTTTGCCAAAATCGCCAAAGAAGTCGGTGCGATCTTTATGGTGGACATGGCGCATTACGCAGGTTTAATTGCCGCTGGTGTGTACCCAAGCCCTGTTCCGCATGCCGACATCGTGACATCTACCACCCACAAAACCTTGCGCGGTCCCCGTGGCGGCTTGATTTTGATGAAGGCTGAGTTTGAAAAAGCCATCAACAGCGCCATTTTCCCTGGCCTGCAAGGCGGTCCGCTCATGCACGTGATTGCGGCCAAGGCTGTGGCGTTTAAAGAAGCACTCTCGCCTGAGTTCAAAATTTACCAACAGCAAGTGGTCAAAAATGCCAGCATCATGGCTGAAACCTTGACCCAGCGTGGCCTGCGCATTGTCAGCGGCGGCACACAAAGTCACGTGATGCTCGTTGATTTGCGCTCCAAAGGCATTACGGGCAAAGAAGCCGATGCAGCTCTTGGACAAGCACACATCACGGTCAACAAAAACGCCATCCCCAATGATCCTGAAAAGCCAATGGTCACCAGCGGTATCCGTATTGGTTCGCCCGCCATGACGACGCGCGGTTTTAAAGACGAGGAAGCTCGCCTGACCGCCAACTTGGTAGCTGATGTGCTGGAAGGCGCAAAAGACGAAGCAACGATTGCCGCCGTCCGTGCCAAGGTACACGCGCTCACCGCGCGCTTTCCCGTTTACAAATAAATTAGTCAAGTCAATAAGCCGTGCGCTGCCCCTTCTGCTCTCACCTCGATACCCAAGTTTTGGAGACGCGGGTGGCAGAAGAAGGCGAGTTCATCCGCCGTCGCCGTGTCTGCGGCTCGTGCGAAAAGCGCTTTACCACCTACGAGCGACCCGATGTCAGCTTCCCGTGGATTGTCAAAAAAGACGGCCGCCGTATTGAGTACGAGCGCGAAAAGCTAAACGGCTCGCTCCACATTGCCCTGCGCAAACGCCCTGTCAGCACAGAGCAAATCGACTCTGCCATTGAGCGTATTGAGGACAAGCTCATGAATTCGGGACTGCGCGAAGTCGCCAGTGGCCGTATTGGCGAACTCGTGATGCGCGAACTCAAGAAGCTAGACAAAGTGGCTTATGTGCGTTTTGCT
>JANPAY010000309.1:0-4539 GCA_031430155.1 Comamonadaceae bacterium | reverse complement strand
CAATCGCCGCACGTGGGTCTATCGCCGTCAGCCTTCCGCAGTGATGGGCGAGTACGCGCCGTATGCACACAAGCTTTGGTTGACACCTGATACCTCAAGCTCACCAGCGCAAGCGCCAAATCCATTGCGTTGGCAGCCGTTTGAGTTGGCCAATTCGCCCACAGATTTTGTCGATAGCATCCGCACAGTGGCAATGAATGGCAGCGCAGCCATGCAAAGCGGCATCGCGATTCATGTGTATGCGATGAATCAAGACATGGGTCGCAAAGCACTGGTGAATAGCGATGGCGAAATGCTGATCGTGCCGCAGCAGGGCGAACTTCGCATCACGACGGAACTGGGCATCTTGGAAGTGCGGCCGTGCGAGGTGGCGGTCATTCCACGTGGCATGGCGTTTAAGGTGGATGGTTTGCAGGCCAATGCGGACGTGGCGTGCAGAGGATATATCTGCGAAAACTATGGCGCGCATTTCCGCTTGCCAGAGCTGGGGCCTATCGGCTCGAATGGGCTGGCGAATGCGCGCGACTTCCTTTCTCCAGTCGCAAGCTTGGACGATACAGATGGTGAGTTTGAAATCATCAAAAAGTTTGCAGGTCACGTCTGGCGTGGCACAGCGCCGCGCAGTCCATTTAACGTGGCAGCATGGCACGGTAACTTGGTGCCCTACAAATACGACACGGCGCACTTCATGACGATTGGCTCGATTAGCTTTGACCATCCCGATCCGTCCATCTTTACGGTGCTCACGTCGCCATCCGATACCGCTGGCGTTGCTAATTGCGATTTCGTGATTTTTCCGCCACGCTGGCTGGTGGCCGAGGACACCTTCCGTCCACCTTGGTATCACCGTAATGTGATGAGCGAATTTATGGGGCTCGTACATGGTCAATACGATGCCAAGCCCGATGGATTCAAGCCTGGCGGGGCATCGCTACACAATAGTTTTGTGCCGCATGGCCCCGATATTGAAGCGTTTACCAAGGCATCCAACGCCGAGCTAGCACCGCACAAACTAGATAACACGCTGGCGTTTATGCTGGAGAGCCGCTATGTGTTGCAGCCGACCCCCTACGCGATGACGAGCGATAAATTAGACAAAAATTATTTCAACTGCTGGAAAGGTTTGTAGGATATTTTTATGGAACAACTAAACAAAACACACGACGCATCGCTCACAAGTTGGGTGACATCTGCCCAAACCGAGGGCTCTGATTTTCCGATTCAAAATCTGCCCTTTGGTAGATTTCAAATTGCAGCAAAAAAAGATGGCTGGCGCATTGGCATTGCCATTGGTGATCAGATATTAGACCTGCGGCAGGCCCTCAATGTCGATGTCAGTGTTGTGGCTTGGGAGCCATCTATTGCCAAGATGCTTGCGCCATTGGCAGCTGGTGATTTGAATGCACACATGGCGGAGTCACCTGTTAATCGAAGCGTGTTTCGTGCGGCAATGTCGCAGGCGCTATCCGCTGGCAGCCCACATGAATCAAAGCTTGCCGCATGTTTAGTGGCGCAAGCTGACGCTGAAATGTCTGTGCCTTGCCGTATTGGCGACTACACCGATTTCTTTACCAGCATCCATCATGCGACCAGTGTGGGCAAGCTGTTTCGCCCCGATAACCCGCTCTTGCCTAATTACAAATATGTGCCGATTGGCTACCACGGACGCGCGTCCAGCATCAACGTGAGTGGCACCAACTTTAAGCGTCCTCTCGGGCAGATATTGCCGCCGGGCCAAGAGGCGCCTGTGTTTGCGCCGTCTAAGCGTTTGGACTACGAACTCGAATTGGCGGCGTACATCAGTGCATCAAACGTACAAGGCGAGCCCATCGCGATGCCGGATGCGGAAGATGCGCTCTTTGGACTAGGATTGTTCAACGACTGGTCGGCGCGTGATGTACAGGCTTGGGAATACCAGCCGCTAGGACCATTTTTGGCCAAGAGTTTTGCCAGTACGGTCTCGCCGTGGATCGTGACGATGGAGGCGCTTGCGCCGTTTCGTGTTCCATTTACGCGGCCTACCGAAGACCCGCAGCCCATGTCCTATTTGGCTTCCGAGGCGAATAGCGCAAGCGGCGCAATTAATATCTCGCTTGAAGTGTGGTTGCAAACGCAGGTGATGGCGGCGGCGGGGCTGGAGGCTGTTCGGCTATCAACGGCTAACTTTGCCAACGCGTCGTATTGGACGCTGGCGCAACTGGTGGCACATCACACGGTCAATGGCTGCAATTTGCAAGTAGGCGATATGTTTGGCTCGGGCACGCAGTCGGGGCCAAAGCCTGACGAAGCGGGCTCGCTGTTAGAGCTATCTAAAGGCGGTAAGCAACCGCTGGAATTGCCAAACGGTGAGCGGCGCACGTTTTTGGAAGATGGCGACACAGTGATTTTCCGTGGGCGCTGCGAGTCTAGAGGCCAAGCCAGCATTGGGCTTGGCGAGGTACGGGCAACGGTGCTACCCGCCCGAACAATCTAACAAACTGTCATTCCCGCGAAGGCGGGAATCCACAGCTTATTAACGACCTGCCATTGCAGCTTGAATCTCGGCCATCAAGCGCGGGTCGCTATGCGCGAATACCCACATTTCTTCGTCAGCGCGCACAGCCGCACGTTGCGCTTGCCAATTCGCGTAGCTGGCGGCAATCGCAGCGCTTGCCGTGCGTGCTAGGCGCGAGAGGTAAGTCGCGGTACGCTCTAAACGTGCTGAACCCGAGTGAGTAGTTTTGACTGCAGGAATTAATGTATGTAATGTTGTCATGATGAACTCGCTTTCTTTAGTTACCGATTTGTTTCGGTGAGGTGATATTAGGGTAAATACTAATGTGTGTAAACTTTATATTAGTGATGTGATACATTCACCGTATGAATTTCAAAACACTCGATCTCAACCTCTTACGTGTCTTTGACGAAGTGATGGCTGAGCGCAGTTTGACCAAGGCAGCGCATAACCTCGCGCTCACGCAGCCCGCTGTTAGCAATGCCCTACGGCGTTTACGCGAAACCGTGGGTGATGATTTGATGCGCAGGAGTACCGTGAAAGGTCAGGGGCAGGGGCTCGAGCCCACCCCGCGTGCGCTGGCGCTGTGGCCACATGTTCGGGACGCGCTTGCGCAGCTACAAACGTCGCTAGTCCCTGATCGTTTTGAGCCTGCTACAGCGAATAACACCTTTGTGCTGGCGATGGCGGACGCAACAGCAGCGGAGATCGTGCCAGGGTTGCTGGCGATTACTGAGGCCGAGGCGCCTGGCGTGTCGCTGCGCGTGGTGCCACTTTCAACGCGTGATCCGCGTGGTCTCTTGGAGCGCGAAGAGGCCGATTTTGCCTTAGGGTACTTTCCTGTTGTGCTGGCAGACATTACCGCCAAGCTGCAAGCGGGCAGCACGGCCAACTTCGACCATGCGCGGCTGTACGACGGTGAATACGTTTGCGTGATGCGGCGTGTGCATCCATTGGCCAAGAAAAAACTCACACTGGATGCGTTTTGCGCAGCAAGGCATTTGCTGGTGAGCTTTTCGGGCAGGCCGTATGGCTTTACTGACGAGGCGCTGGCCTCCTTGGGGCGCAAGCGCCGCATTGTGCTCACCGTCAATCAATTCTTTACCGCAGGGCGCGTGACTTTGCAATCCGATGTGCTGACTGTGCTGCCGCGTCACTTTGTGCGTGTGGCCGATAGCACGGGCGAACTCGTTATCAAGCCCTTGCCGTTCGATGTGCCCGTGGTGCATGTGGATGCGCTGTGGCACAGGAGCACGCAGCAAAGCAGTGAGCATCAATGGCTACGTAGCGCGGTGGAGCGCTCGGCGCGTGGGGTGTTTGGATAGAATCATCCCCCTATGATCCAAATCACGCTCCCCGATTTTTCTGTTCGCGAATTCGCCTCGCCTGTTACTGTGGCGGACGTCGCCCTTTCCATTGGCGCGGGGCTTGCCAAGGCTGCGCTAGCTGGCAAAGTTGACGGTAAGGTCGTTGATACGAGTTATCTGATCTCTCAAAATGCACAGCTTGCGATCATTACCGCTAAGGATGCAGAAGGGCTAGAAGTGATTCGTCACAGCACGGCGCATTTGCTGGCGTATGCGGTCAAGGAGTTGTTCCCCGAAGCACAGGTCACGATTGGCCCCGTTGTTGAAAACGGCTTTTATTACGACTTTGCAAGCGTTCGTGCGTTTACGCCCGAGGACATGGCAGCGATTGAAAAAAAGATGACGGCTCTGGCGTTGTTGGATGAACCCGTCGTTCGTCGCGTCCTTCCGCGTGACGAGGCGGTGGCTTATTTCAAGGGGCTTGGCGAGCATTACAAGGCAGAGATCATCGGCTCGATTCCTGCTGGTGAAGATGTGTCGCTCTACAGCGAGGGCAAGTTCGAAGATTTGTGCCGTGGTCCTCATGTGCCATCGACGGGCAAGCTCAAGCACTTCAAATTGATGAAGGTGGCGGGCGCGTATTGGCGCGGCGACCAAAAGAATGAGCAGCTCCAGCGCGTGTATGGCGTGGCGTTTGCCACTAAGGACGAGTTACAAAACTATTTGACGATGCTAGAA
>JANPAY010000308.1:0-1500 GCA_031430155.1 Comamonadaceae bacterium | reverse complement strand
ACACGTCGCACTGTATTTGAGCTGAAAAAAGCACGTGCGCGCGGCCATGTTTTAGAAGGTTTAGCGGTTGCGCTGGCCAATGTGGATGAAATGATTGCGCTAATTAAAGCTGCGCCAACGCCACCAGAGGCCAAAGTTGATTTGATGGCGAAGGTTTGGAAATCTGGCGTGGTTGAGGAAATGCTCAAACGCGCTGCCATGGAAGCATCACGTCCTGAAGGGTTAAGTGTAGATTTTGGCCTAACACCTAATGGCTATAAATTAAGTGATGTACAAGCGCAAGAAATTTTGCAAATGCGCTTGCAACGCTTAACTGGCCTAGAGCAAGATAAAATTGTGACAGAGTACAAGGAAGTCATGGATGTCATTGCTGATTTGCTGGATATTTTGGCCAACGCTTCTCGCGTAACCACGATTATTAGTGATGAGCTGACAGAAATTCGCAAGCTATTCGGCGACAAACGCCGCAGTGAAATCATCGAAAACGCGCAAGATTTAAATTTAGAAGATTTGATTACGCCGCAAGATGTGGTGGTGACACTTTCACATACTGGATATGTGAAATCACAACCGCTAGACGAATACCGCGCGCAACGACGTGGTGGCCGAGGCAAAACTGCCGCGCCAACTAAAGAGGATGACTTTATAGATAAAATGTTTGTGGCGAATACGCACGATTATATTTTATGTTTTTCTAGCCGTGGTCGTGTGTATTGGTTAAAAGTGTACGAAGTGCCACAAGGCAGTAGAATCGGGCGTGGTAAGCCAATTGTGAACTTGTTCCCGCTAGAAGAAGGCGAGAAAATAAACGCAATATTAGCGGTTAAAGAATTTGACGAAAATCACTTTATTTTTATGGCGACTGCACAAGGTACCGTGAAAAAAACCGCTTTAAGTGAATTTGCTAACCCGCGCAAATCGGGCATTATTGCGATTAATTTGGATGACGACGATTACTTAATTGGCGCAGAAGTGACTAACGGTAGTAACGATATTGTGTTGGTTTCTAATGGCGGTAAAGCGGTGTGGTTTACCGAAAATGACGTGCGTCCAATGGGCAGAGCAACGCGCGGCGTGCGTGGCATGAAGCTGGCTGTTAAACAGCAAGTATTATCCTTATTAATTGCAGATAATGATCAGCAAACCGTGTTGGTAGCGACTGAAAATGGTTATGGCAAGCGCACAGTGTTGGCTGATTTCCGTCATTCTGGCCGCGGAACGCAAGGCGTAAAAGCCATTGCTATTAGCGAGCGCAACGGTTTAGTGGTGGCGGCTAAACTAGTGAATGAAGATGACGAGATTATGCTGATTACCACAGGCGGCATTTTAATTCGCACCCGTGTGAAAGAGATTCGCGAGTTAGGTCGCGCCACGCAGGGAGTTACTTTAATAAACTTGGGTGAAGGTGAGAAATTATCTGGTCTAGAGAAAATTGTAGAAACCGATGAAGAATTACCAGCGGAACAATAAGTTTTCACACTAGCCGTTAAATAACAAGTA
>JANPAY010000307.1:0-1686 GCA_031430155.1 Comamonadaceae bacterium | reverse complement strand
CGCCTGCGCGGGGATGACATCCTAGACTCCTGCTTGGATTCTTTTGACCAACGCCGTGGTCGAGTAACCATCGACAAACGAGAGCGCTAGCGCCCGTCCACCGTAGCTCTCGACCAGCTTGGCTTCGGCAAGTTTGCTCATGTCGTAATCCCCGCCCTTGACCAGCACGTCGGGGCGTAGCTCGCCAATGATCTCTAGCGGCGTGTCTTCGTCAAATGTGGTGACAAGACTCGCCGACTCTAGCGCCGCAATCACATGAGCGCGATCCATTTCATTATTCAGTGGTCTGTCAGGCCCTTTGCCTAGGCGCTTGGCGGAAGCATCCGTGTTCAAAGCCACAACCAGTGAGGCCCCCAGAGCACGTGCTGCCGCAAGGTAGGTGACATGTCCCTTGTGGAGCACGTCGAACACGCCATTCGTAAAAATGACGGGTTTTGGCAAAGCGGCGATAGCGGCTTTGGCAGCCTCGCGCGAGACGATTTTGGCTGTGAAGCTCATGCCAACTTCGGCGCAAGCGTGGCGGTAATTTCTTTCCTAAAGCGATTCAGCTCTTGCACCGTTGTAAAGCTGCGCTCCATCAGCAAACTCATGTTGTGCAGAATGCGCTCGACGACTTTGTTTTCCCACACGGCATCAAAATTGATTTGTTTGTCCAGCCAATGCTCTAGCCACTCGGGGTTGGGCAGGCGGCTTTGGATGGTGTCGCGCGGAAACAGCGCCTTGTTGACGTGCAAATTGGTTGGATGCAACGCCTGCGCGGTGCGACGCGCGCTCGCCATCAGTACGCCCACTTTGGCGAAGGCGGCTTTGGCGTCTGCACCAAACTTAGTAATCGCTCGTTTCATGTAGCGCAGATATGCGCCGCCGTGGCGCGCTTCGTCTTGGCTGAGCGTGGTGTAGATATGTTTGATAACGGGCTCGGTGTGCCAGTCGGAGGCGCGGCGATACCAGTGATTGAGCCGGATCTCGCCGCAAAAATGCAGCATCAGCGTCTCGAGCGGCGGGGCGGGCTCAAACTCAAAGCGTACATTGTGCAGCTCTTCTTCGGTCGGAACGAGGTCGGGGCGGAAGCGGCGCAGATACTCCATCAACACCAGCGAGTGTTTTTGCTCTTCAAAAAACCAAATCGACATAAAGGCGGAAAAATCGCTGTCGTCTTTGTTATCGCGCAAAAACATTTCGGTGGCAGGCAGCGCCGACCATTCGGTAATGGCGTTCATGCGGATGGTCTGCGCCTGCTCTTCGGTGAGGCTGGCCGCATCGAATTTATCCCACGGGATGTCTTTCTCCATATCCCAGCGGACGGATTCAAGCTGCTTGAAGAGTTCGGGATACAGCATTGGAGTTGCCATGATTTAACCTTTTAAAGACAATTTAGTTGATTTTAACAACAAAAGAAGCGAATAAAGCGAAGTAACGATGCCGAATGTTGCAGCCAGCATCTGCCAAATGATGGCATCTGGGTAGCCCATGGAGGTTGCAAAAAGACTTGCGCTCACCAGCAAAATGATACCCGCTTGGCATGACGAGTAAATGACAGTTTGCGTCCAGCGCCTCTGATGTAGCCCTGTCGCTGCTTGCCAGCCACCCCAGCCGCAGAGGCTGCCGAGCACCGCGCCGCCCAGCACATCGAGCGGCCAATGCGCACCCACTGCGATGCGCGAGAGGCCAATCAAACACGCCAAA
>JANPAY010000306.1:0-5442 GCA_031430155.1 Comamonadaceae bacterium | reverse complement strand
GTCTGCATAGATCGCTAGCAACACAGCGACAGCAGGCATGGCGGGGATGATGTACCTGCCTGAGCGTTGGCTTGGCAACGTGAATACCAGCATCCAGCACAGCAGCCAAAGCCAAAGCGTTTTTTCGCTAGCAGATAGCTGCGAAGACTTATTCCGTAGGGCCTGTGCGGCAGCCACCATCAGCCCAATCACGAGCGGAAAGAGCAGTCCTGCATTGACCAGCGGCGAGAGCCAAAAGGCGGGAATGCTGTCCGCGCGACCATCGCTGAACTTGGTGGAAAAGTTTTCGCCCACAATGAACTCGCGCCACACGGCGGCGGGATTAGGGTCTACGGCGAACCACAGCGCAAAGCCTGCAAGGCCAATAGTGACGGCAAGCGCGGATGGCCACGCGCTTTGCCAGAATTTTTGAAGGCTGGCTTTTGAATCATTCAAAAACCAGAGCGACATAAATAACCATAGTCCCACAGGCGCTGCTAGAACAAAGGATTTAGACAACAGGGCAGGAATCATCAGAAGACCTGCCAGTGCTGCAAGCCTTATGGGATAAGCCTTGCAGCTTGATTGTTTGGCAATAACGAGGGCGCAAGCGCCAAATAAAAATAGACTCTCAATCGAGCTGGACAGCACGGGACGACCGTAGCGGTACGTCGCAAAAAATCCGAGATACAGCGCGGCGCCTAGTAGCCCAATCTTTAATTGGGGTCTGACCCTAATTAATTGGCTTGCTAGCCATCCTACGATTCCCGCTGTGAGTAGTGTCTCTAAAACATACGGCAAGCGAAGCGTGAATAAATCCCAGCTCCACTGACCTGCAAACATGGCTTGCCAAAATAAAAGCGGCGGCTTGGTGTTACGCATTTCGCTGCCCGTGGGCGTTTGCAAATCAGAGACCAGTGGCAACCAGTGGCCGCTCTCGCTGGTCAATCTTGCAATGTGCAGATAAACCATTTCGTCGCCATTGGTCGGCGCATAAGGGCTGCCAAGATTAAGCAAGTAGGCGAGCGCCAGCAAGAGCGCCGCGCCTACTGCCCACAGCACTTTCACTCGCCGTCCTCGACGGGTAAAGCGCGTCTAAAGGTGACTCGGTCGTTAATCACAAAATTGACCAAGCTGGCAACGGCAATGGCTATCAAATTAGCAACACCATAGTGCAGCGCAAAGCCTGCATCACTTGCCAAATAACGCGTTAAAACATATTGCAACGAGCTACCAATCAGCGTGGCGATGACATATTTGGTGTACTGCTTAGCAACGCCCGCAGACTCGACCGCACGGCGCTCGCGCCACGTCCACAGGCGATTCCAAAAGAAGTTGTACGTGGTGGCAATCGCAATCGCCAGCGGCAGCGCATAGACGAGCCGCGCATCCTTGGCGACGCTGGTAAACAACCACTCCATGCCTGCGTAGAGCACGGCTTGATTGACAAAAATGCCCGAGCCGCCCACCACGCCAAATCGTGCAAAGCGCCACGCCACACGCGCCCACGGCTGTATCCAAGCGGGTAGCTGTGCGATGCGGGTAGCAATGGCGCTCATGCTGCTGCTCCTGCCGCGTCGAGCATTCGGCTGGCATGACCCAGCACTTGCTCAGGCGTCACTTCTTTCAAACACACGTTGTCGCCATCGCAGCTACTGGTGCGGTGGTTATAGGCCGTGAGGCACGGCGAACAAGGCGTTCCTGCAAACAGCGCTGCCACCTCTCCGCCAAGGCTAGATGCCAGCGGCGCATACAGCGCAGGGGTTTCAGGGCCAAAAAACATGATGGTGTGAATCGGCGTGAGCGCAGCAAAGTGCCCGGGGCCCCCATCGTTAGTAATGAGTAGCTTGGCGTGAAAGAACAGCACCAAGAGCTCGCGGATATTTTTGGTGTAACCCGTAAGGTCAAGTGCCGCCTCGTGTTTCAGCTCGCCCACCAAACTTTGCGCCAACGGCTTATCGACAGGCAAGCCAATGAAACCAACTGCGCAGCCCCTATCCAGCAAGGCTTGGGCGACGTTTGCGAAGTAGTGCTCTGGCCAAGCGCGGATCGGCAAAATGCCGCCGCCTGGGTAGAGCAGCACGAGTGGTTTGTCATCTATCTGCGGAAAATCGGCCTTTAGTTTTGTGACCGCACTGGCAAGCTCGCCCTCTTGCAAATCCAGCGGCTTAAGATTTTCAAAACGAGCATCCGCCGCAAAGCTAATCTGGGCAAGCTTGCTACGAGGCATTGCCTTGGAAGCGCCATCTGGTGAGGCCTCCAGCGCCCTTGCCAGTGAGATAAATTGATCGGCGATACGGCGATACGGGTTATAGGGCACAGCGCAATTGATGAAGTTGCCGCGGTAAAGTCCTTCTTGCGTATGCGGCGTAAAGCCTGCGATACGGCTAGCGCCACTCAAATACGCGATGCAGGCGCTGATACGAGCGAACAGTTCGCAGTCGATGACGGCGTCCACACCCGCACGGCGCAAATCCCGAATCACGCGGTACAAGCTGCTGACCAAATTGACGAGCGAGGAATCATCAATGGCGTGCATGTGCTCGGGTTTAGCAAAACCGAGCAGCCGGACAATTTCTTGATTTTTACCGAGCTGCACGACGTGCAAATCGGTATTTGGGTAACGCTCTTTCAGATAGCCGATCATGGGCTGCGCCAGCACCATGGAGCCCATCTCAGAGAGCATCAAAATGGCGATGGCTCGGGGTTGAAATGCCTTGGATGCCTTATCGGATGTGGCCTCTCGGGGCGTAAAGCTATGGATGAGCGATAACGCTGCGCAAAGCATTTGCCCTGCATAGCGATCGACCATTCGTTGCGTATTGATATTCATTTTTTCTTTTTAAATTTTTGCCAAAGCCATATGGCCGCACTTGCCACCAAGGTTGGCGATAGCACCACATCGAAGCCATTGCGATTGGGATAAAACACCAGCCACACACAGCAAAGAACGAGGGCAATCATACCGAGCCGAGCGCCCTCAAATCGATACGCCAAACTACTAGCAGCCACCACGCCAAGCGCAAAATACAGCGGCTCACGTCCCCAGCCGTAGAGATTCAAATGGAGACCCGTGAGGAGATCAACCAGCAGTGCGGCGTAGATGACAAGCAATAGCTTCATTTAGCGGCCTCTTTGCTCTCTATGTTTAAAACGACGTGGCGGATAAAGTTTTTTTGGTAGGTATAGCTGACGTGCAGCTTATCACCCACGACAACCGCGCTGGGATACGAATACTCGTTGAACTCCACACCCTCAAGCTGCGGTGGTTCGTACTCCAAAGTGGCCAATCGTTTAAAGCTGCGTAAACCATCGGACGAGCCCTCAATCACCAGCCGATGCCGTCCCGATGTTTGCGGATTGTGGATGAGCAGCGTCTGGCCGGCTACCTGGATCGCCAGCACCGACGAGTCGGGATTGATCACAAAATCTGCGCCAGCCTCGCCCACCGCGCCTTGGCTACTGGGAACTTCGTGCCAACTTTTTCCGCCATTCGTGGTTTGGACAAAGCGCAGCATTTTTTGATCTGAGTTATCACGCAGATACGCCGTTGCGTTTGCACTGGAAGCCACAACCACACTGGGTTGCAAAGACTTGAGATTTCCCGCCATGCGCACTACGGCATCACGTGATTGCACCAGCTCACCGCGCGCATCCAAACGAAGTGCGACGGGATATTTGATACCCAATTCAAAATACACAGGCAACAGCACGCCGCCGTCCGCCATCGGAACGGGTACGCCCCGCACCAAATGGCTGAGATTAAAAAATGGGGAGAGTTGCAAAAAACCTTGCGGCACAAAAGCAGGCTGGGAAGCCATGCCCTGCTTGGCCTGCACGAGGTGCAAAATGCGCGAAGCCGCCCAGCCACCCAATCCCGTTGCCACCACATACAAGTGCGTGCGTCCCTCAGCATCTATCCAAGCCACAGGATTGCCCAAGCGGCGAATCCAACTGCCCACGCCAAGTTCGGCAAAAACGTGATGCCGATTGACGACAACGCTTGGTGGCGTCCATTTACCATTTAAAAATTCACTTGCGACGATTTGTACATCGGGGCCGCTTTCACGCGACCCTGCAAACCAAAACGCGCGGAGACGATCTTGTCCAGCGCGTTTATCCGCCAGCAAAAACGAAGCATGGGCAGCAGGTGTATTCGCTGGCATTGGGATGTCGTAACGGGCGACTTCTCGCAAACCCATAGCGGGCATGGCTTGCAAGGACGCTGACACAAACTCAGTAGACACCAGCACAAGCCGCGCGCTATGCCGCCAAGCGCCAAGCACCAGAACCGTTACCCCTAAAGCAGCAAATACAAGGCGGAATACGCTGCGACTCATGATGAGATTTAAGCCGTCCCGCCTACCGTCATGCCCTCAATGCGTAGCGTCGGTTGACCCACGCCCACAGGCACGCTTTGGCCTTCTTTGCCGCACACGCCCACACCCGTGTCTAGGCGCTTGTCGTTGCCAATCATGGTGATTTTTTTCAGCGACTCGGGGCCCGAACCGATGATGGTGGCACCCTTGACAGGATATTGAATCTTGCCGTTTTCTACCCAAAACGCCTCAGAGGCAGAGAACACGTATTTGCCCGACGTAATGTCCACCTGCCCGCCGCCAAAGTTGGTGGCATAGAGTCCGCGCTTCAGACTCTTCACAATTTCCGCAGGGTCTTTGTTACCGCCGAGCATGTAGGTGTTGGTCATGCGCGGCATGGGAACATGGGCGTAGCTCTCACGGCGGCCATTCCCCGTGGGTTTGACGCCCATCAACCGTGCATTCAAGTTGTCTTGGATGTAGCCACGCAGGATGCCGTCTTCAATCAGCACATTCTTTTGTGTGCGATTGCCTTCGTCGTCGATATTGAGCGAGCCACGGCGGTCTTTGATCGTGCCGTCGTCCAGCACCGTCACGCCCTTGGCCGCCACGCGCTTGCCGATCATGCCCGCGAAGGCGCTCGATCCCTTGCGGTTGAAATCGCCCTCTAGCCCATGCCCCACGGCCTCGTGGAGTAACACACCTGGCCAGCCAGGTCCTAGCACCACAGTCATTTCGCCTGCGGGGGCAGGACGTGCTTGTAGATTCATCAGCGCTGCATTCACGGCACTAGTCACGTACTCTTCAATGATCGCGTCATCAAAATAGCCAAGACCAAACCTGCCGCCACCGCCGCCCGTGCCCGTCTCGCGGCGTACCTTGCCCGCAATCGTTTGCTCGGCAATCACGGTGACCGACAAACGCACGAGCGGACGCACATCGGCGCTGCGCTGTCCGTTGGAACGCGCGATGTAAATGATTTCATGCTCAGCGGCAACACCTGCCATCACTTGCTTGATGCGCGGGTCTTTGCTGCGAGCCAGTTTTTCGACTTTCTCCAACAGCGCTACCTTTTCAGCGCTGCCTTGCGAAGCAATCGGATCGTCCATCCCGTATAGCTTGCGTGGCAGAAAGTTCTTGGAGG
>JANPAY010000305.1:0-1694 GCA_031430155.1 Comamonadaceae bacterium | reverse complement strand
TCGAGACGCTCCGGGAGGAGCAGCCCGACATTGTGTGCCTTCAGGAGGTCTGGGCCATGGAGGGCGGCGCTGATCAGGTCGACTTGATCAGCCAGGCGCTTGGCTGGCACTCCGCCCGTACACCGACGATCTTCTGGCGCGGTCAGTCGTTCGGCAACGCCGTCATGTCCCGGTGGCCACTCCTCGGATCCGAGACCATCGAGCTGGTCGACGCCCGCGGTGAGCGGACACCCCGCACAGCGATATTCGCTTCGGTCGATTCACCCCACGGCGTGATCACCAGCGTCTCCACCCACTTCGAGCATCGTTTCGACCGATCGGCGACTCGAGTGGCACAGGCCGAGCAACTATGCGCACATATCGTTGAGCGACGACCTGACCCCGATACGGCGTTCCCAGTCGTGGTTGGCGGCGACTTGAATGCCGTGCCCGACAGCGACGAGATCCGCATGCTGACAGGGCGACGGACCCCGCCACAACGAGGACTCGTCCTCACCGATGCATGGGAGATGGCAGGTGACGACTCCCCCGGGTACACCTGGTCACGGCGCAACCCCCACCTCGCTGACGCGACCTGGCCGAATCGTCGGCTCGACTACGTGCTCGTCTCATGGCCCCGCCCGAAAGGGGTTGGCGTACCGATCAGCGCGGGTCTCTTGGGGACAACGCCCCGCAACGGCGTGGTTCCATCGGATCACTTCGGCGTTCTCGTGGAGCTCCGCACGAGTTGATTCCGCCGCGGAGTTCGTCTCGGAGCTCACCAGCGTCCGCGGTGGACCATGTCGTCGAGCGGCCGGCGTGGACGCCGGGACGGGCTCCCCTGACGACCGACCAGCTTCGCCGCCTCGGTCGGATGTCCGATGGCCACCGCTCCGATCGGGCGCACACCGGCGGGAACACCGAGGGAGGCGAGGAGCTCGTTCTCGGAACGGAAGATCCCAAAGAACAGCGCGCCCAGACCGGCGTCGACCACCGCGTAGAGCAACGCCATGGCCGCCATGCCGGCATCGACATCCCAGTACGGCACCGGCCACCGGTCGGCCCCCTCGCCGAGTCCGGAATGCGCCTTGTCGGGCTCGGCGTAGCGACCTACATAGGCGCGTCGGTCAGCCATCGGCAGAACGATCACCGGAGCGCGAAGAAGTCCGGGCCACCGAAAGGTCGACCGTTCCGCTGCCGGGAGCGTCTGATCCCAGAACAGCGATGTCTGTTCCGGGCCGACGAGCACAACCCAGTCGAGTCCCTGCGTGAAACCGGCGCTCGGAGTGCGCCGAGCACCGTCGAGCACACTACGGAGCGTCGCTTCGTCGATCGGCTCGTCGGTGAAGTCCCGCACCATCTTTCGACCGCGGACGAGATCGGACCACTCCATCAGAACGCCGACGTCCGCAGAACTGCCGCCACGGTGTGCACCCCGGAGCTCACGTTGCGACCGAGACGAGCTGTAGCACCATCACCAAGGTGTCGGTGCCCGACACCGGCGGCGAACCCGCCGGACCGAACCCCTCGGCGGGAGGGATCACGATCTCTCGAATCCCGCCCGTCTTCATGCCGAGAAGCCCCTTCTCCAGGCCGGGAAGGAGTCGGCCCTTCCCGAGCCGGCTCAATGCGAGAGGTTGCTCGCCACGCTTCCACGATGAGACGTCGAGAAGTTCGCCGCTACGCCAGAGGTACAAAGCAAAGCGCACATAGGG
>JANPAY010000304.1:0-2734 GCA_031430155.1 Comamonadaceae bacterium | reverse complement strand
ATGCCAATTTCCTCGCATTGCAAGAGTTCAAACAGCGCATGCTTGGGTCTGTGGTCCGGGCATGCTGGATAGCCGGGTGCCGGGCGAATGCCTTGGTACTCCTCACCAATCATGTCCTCGTTCGAGAGTTGCTCGCCTGCTGCATAACCCCATAAGTCAGTGCGCACTCTGTGGTGGAGGCACTCAGCAAAGGCTTCTGCCAAACGGTCTGCCAAGGCTTTGAGCATGATGGCGCTGTAATCGTCTAAGTCGTCTAAAAAGTATTTTTCCTTTTTTTCAACGCCAATGCCAGCCGTGACGGCGAACAGCCCCACATAGTCTTCGCCCGTTGGTGCGACAAAATCTGCCAAGCAACGGCTAGGGCGCATCACGCCCTCTACCGCTTGTTTTTCCGTTTGCTGGCGCAGCCCGTGCCAAGTCATGGCGATTTCCGTTTTCGACTCATCCGTATAAAGCGCAATATCGTCATCATTGACCGAATTAGCAGGATACAAGCCCACCACCGCATTGGCGGTCAGCCAGCGCCCGTCCACCAAGCGCTTGAGCATCCGCTTGCCGTCGTTGTACACGCGCACGGCTTCTGTGCCGACAATTTCATCGCGCAAAATTTCTGGGAATGGCCCCGCCAAATCCCAAGTTTGGAAGAACGGCCCCCAGTCGATGAATTTCGCCAACTCGCCAAGGTCAAAGTTTTTGAAGACACGCCGCCCAATAAATTTGGGCTTGGTGGGTTTGTAGTTCGCCCAGCTAACAGGTGTTTTGTTGGCGCGCGCCTTAGCCAAAGACCACATCGGCACTTGCTTTTTATTGGCGTGTTGTAGGCGCACTTTTTCATAGTCCGCATTCATGTCTGCAATAAACTGCGTAGCCGTATCCGATAACAGTCCAGACGCCACGCTCACGCTGCGCGAGGCATCGGGTACATAGACAATCGGCCCTTCGTAATGCGGGGCAATTTTGACGGCGGTGTGCACGCGCGAGGTCGTCGCGCCGCCAATCATCAGTGGGATTTTTTTGATGCGGAAATAGTCATCTTTTTGCATCTCACCCGCCACGTATTGCATCTCCTCAAGGCTAGGCGTAATCAGGCCCGAGAGGCCAATAATGTCCGCGCCTTCCACCTTAGCACGTGCCAAAATTTCGTGGCACGGCACCATCACGCCCATGTTGACCACTTCAAAGTTATTGCATTGCAGTACCACGGTCACAATGTTTTTGCCAATATCGTGTACGTCGCCCTTCACGGTCGCAATCACAATCTTGCCCTTGGTACGCACGTCGCGCCCTGCGGCTTCGTCTAGCAATTTTTCAGCTTCGATATAGGGGAGCAAATGCGCTACGGCTTGCTTCATCACACGGGCGGACTTGACCACCTGCGGCAAAAACATCTTGCCTTGGCCAAAGAGGTCGCCCACCACGTTCATGCCGTCCATCAGCGGGCCTTCAATCACATGCAGCGGACGGCCGCCCTTTGCCAAAATTTCGCGGTACACCTCCTCGGTGTCCTCGGTAATAAAGTCGGTGATGCCATGCACCAGTGCGTGCGAAAGCCGTGCCGCCACTGCGACTGGTGCATCTGCCGTCCCGCGCCAAGCTAGCCTTTGCGATTCATCCTTCGAATCGCTTTTGGCTGTGTCGGCAATCGCTACTAAACGCTCGCCTGCGTCAAGGCGTGGCTCGCCTTCCTTGTAATTCGGCTGGCGGTTCAAAACTACATCTTCCACGCGTTCGCGCAGCACGGGCTCTAGGTCGTCGTACACGCCCACCATGCCCGCATTCACAATGCCCATGTCCATGCCCGCCTTGATGGCGTGGTACAAAAACACGGTATGAATCGCCTCGCGCACGGGGTCGTTGCCACGGAACGAAAAGCTCACATTCGACACGCCGCCCGACACTTTGGCACCTGGCAAATTCTCTTTAATCCAACGCGTGGCGTTAATGAAATCCACCGCATAGTTGTTGTGCTCTTCAATGCCCGTGGCAATGGCAAAAATATTAGGGTCAAAAATAATGTCTTCGGGGGGAAAGTCCACCGTATCCACGAGTAGGCGATACGCTCGCTCGCAAATTTCAATCTTGCGCTCGTAAGTGTCGGCTTGTCCCTTCTCGTCAAACGCCATCACCACGGCTGCCGCGCCGTAGCGACGCAAGAGCTTGGCTTGGTGCAAAAACTGCGCTTCGCCTTCCTTCATGCTGATCGAGTTCACAATGCCCTTACCCTGCACGCAGCGCAAACCCGCTTCAATCACGCTCCATTTAGACGAGTCAATCATGATCGGCACGCGGGAAATATCAGGCTCAGAAGCAATCAGATTCAAAAACCGCACCATCGCGGCTTGACTGTCCAGCATCGCCTCATCCATGTTGATGTCAATCACCTGCGCGCCGTTTTCCACCTGCTGACGCGCCACGGATAGCGCAGCCTCAAACTCGCCATTCAAAATCATGCGCGCAAAAGCTTTAGAGCCGGTCACATTTGTGCGCTCGCCAATATTGACAAACAGCGACCCCTCGCCAACGTTAAATGGCTCAAGACCTGACAGTTTCATGGGTTGTGGTTTAGACATTCCTCACCTTGTATCTTCAAAAAGGTGAGCGTGGTTGCTGTGGACGACTTCCCAAGCCTAACAACTGTTGATAGCTGCTGCAACGCTCCTTGGGATGAGTGATTTTAACGTGGTTTGGTTTTCGCTCGGGTATAGTGGATACGATGTTTAAGTACTTCGAGGAA
>JANPAY010000303.1:0-1874 GCA_031430155.1 Comamonadaceae bacterium | reverse complement strand
CCGCTGTTTGATACGGTGGACACGCTCAAAGAGACGCTCAGAATCTTCAGTGAGATGATGGCCTCCATCACCATCAAACCCGAAGCCATGGAACGCGCCGCGCTCAAGGGCTACGCCACGGCGACCGATCTTGCTGACTACATGACCAAAAAGGGCCTGCCCTTCCGCGATGCGCACGAAACGGTTGCCAAAGCTGTGAAATACGCGATTGCTCAGGGTGTCGATTTAAGCGCCCTGCCGCTTGAAACTTTGCAATCGTTTAACGCCAACATCGAAGCCGATGTGTTTGATTGCTTAAGCCTGCGTGGTTCGCTAGAAGCTCGTTCCACACTGGGCGGCACAGCGCCAGCGCAAGTGCGGATGCAAATTGCGCGTCACAAAGAGCGTTTAAATCTCAAATAACCTAAGCGCTTAGGTTATACTCCTCATGCCTACCGTTTTAAGGATTACGGGGATTCGATTTATCGTGTGGCCAAACGACCACGCACCGCCGCACGCACACGCTATGGGTTCTGATTGGGAAGTGGTTGTGAGTTTGGGCGATTGCGAAAGCATCAAGCCTTGGCTGCGTAACATTATTGGAAACCCGAGCCCACGCGAGTTGCGAACGGTTTTAGCAACCGCAGATAGGCACTGCATGACGCTTACAAAAGCTTGGAGAGATATTCATGGCTGATAAATTACAAGACAGCAACTGGATTGACAAAGAAATTGCCGACAACTACAAAGCGGCAAAAGCGCGCGGAGATCGCTACCTAGCGAAGCACCCACGCGCCACAATGGCGTGGTACGAAGCAGACAAAAATCGCGTGTTTATCAGCTTGAGCAATGGCGTAGATTTTTCTTTTCCCAGCGAATTGGCGCAAGGTCTACGTGGTGCAAAAACCAAAGAACTAGAAACCATCGAACTCTCCCCTATGGGCACAGGCTTGCACTGGCCCATGCTTGATGCCGACCTCAGCGTGGCGGGTTTGCTCGCAGGTATCTTTGGCACAAAGCTGTGGATGAAAGAAATCGCCAGCATTGGTGGAAAATCCACCAGCAAGGCCAAATCAACCGCATCCCGTGCCAATGGGCTTAAAGGCGGTCGTCCTAAAAAATCAACAACTTAAATTCAACAAAGAAACTCCCATGCTCTGCATCCCACCCCTATCCAAAATCACCTGCATCGAAGACCTGCGCGTGGTGCACCAAGCGCGCACGCCGCGTATGTTTTACGACTACGCCGATTCGGGCTCGTACACCGAGAGCACTTACCGCGCCAACAGTGACGACTTCAAAACGATGAAATTTCGCCAACGCGTGGCCATCAACATGGAAGGCCGTACGACAGCATCGACCATGCTCGGGCAAAAGGTCTCGATGCCCGTCGCCATTGCGCCTGTAGGGCTCACGGGCATGCAAAACGCGGATGGCGAAATCAAAGCCGCACGCGCTGCCAAAGCGTTTGGCATTCCGTTTACGCTATCCACCATGAGCATTTGCTCGATTGAAGACGTGGCCAAAGGTACAGACGGTCATCCGTTTTGGTTTCAACTCTACATGATGCGCGACCGCAAATTTATGGAACGTTTGATGGACAGAGCCAAAGCGGCGGGCTGCTCGGCGCTGGTGCTCACGCTAGATTTGCAAGTGCTGGGGCAACGCCACAAAGACATCAAAAACAGCATGACCGCGCCGCCCAAACTAACCATCAGAAACATCGCCAACATGATGACCAAACCCACGTGGTGTATGGGCATGCTGGGCACAAAACATCACGGTTTTGGCAACATCGTTGGGCACGTCACAGGCGTGGACGACATGAGTTCGCTCTCTAGTTGGACGGCCAGCCAGTTCGACCCGCGCCTCAATTGGGAAGACGTGCAGTGGGT
>JANPAY010000302.1:0-2214 GCA_031430155.1 Comamonadaceae bacterium | reverse complement strand
TGGGAGAGACACCATGCAACGCAATCATTTCATCAAATCCGTCGCGGGGATAGCCGCAGCCACTTTGCTGGCAGGCCTTAGCGGATCAGCCTTGGCACAAGGAACGGGTAAGACTGAACTGCTCTGGCTAGGCCAAGCGTCCTTCAAGCTCACCACACCTGGCGGTAAAAATATCATCATTGATCCGTGGATTACGGGTGGCCCGAAAGCGCCAGCTGAATACAAGGCTGATTTATCGAAGCTTGGCAAAGTCGATGCCGTCTTTGTGACGCACGCGCATGTCGATCACATTGGTGATGCACCTACGATTGCGAAGATGAACAACGTCATCATGTACGGCCCTGCGGACATGATGACTCCACTCGTCACGTTAGGTGTCATGCCAGCTAACCTGACTGCGCGTTTTAACAAATCGGGCTATGTCAATCCAGTGCCAAATGTCAAAGTCACTGCGGTGAAAGCAGAGCATTCCTCGCTCTACGTTTGGAAAAATCCAACGACCGACAAAAACGAATCACATCCTGCTGGCGAAGCGGTGGGTTTTATTTTTCAGATGGAAAACGGCTTCAAAATTTGGCACATGGGCGATACAGGTTTGTTTGGCGACATGAAATTTATTGCCGAGCACTACAAGCCTGATCTAGTCCTGATACCCATTGGCGGCAACTTCACCATGGACCCTGTGGATGCGGCCTTTGCCATCAAAACGTGGATTAAGCCCAATATGGTGATGCCGATTCATTACAACTCCAACCCGATTGCCAAAGGCACATTGGCCGAATTTGAAGCCGCCATGAAAGGCAGCAAAGGCATCAAGATCGTGGCGCCTAAAGAAGGCGAAACGGTGACGTTTTAAGCCGTGCACTTAGCAGCATTGGCATTGACGCTTTTGGGCTTTTGCGCGGCAGCGCTAGCCCAAAGCCCAGCCGCCATCACCAATATCCAGCTTGGGCCTCGTCCATTTTTCTTGGTGTCGGAAATGGCCGAGAGTCCATTGAAGGCGAAGCTGCAAAGCTGTAGTAATGGTCCCTTTCAAAAATCGAATTTTTCGATTGGACACCGAGGCGCTCCACTCATGTTTCCTGAGCATACGAAGGAGTCCTATGAGGCTGCAGCCCGCATGGGTGCTGGTGTTGTCGAGTGCGACGTGACTTTCACCAAAGACAAGCAACTGGTTTGCAGGCACGCACAAAACGACTTGCACACCACCACTAATATTCTGGCAACGGCTTTGGCCGCCAAATGTACCAAGCCGTTTACGCCTTTTGATGCTGACAAAAAAACGCCTGCGACGGCCGAGTGCCGCACCAGTGATATCACCTTGGCGGAATTCAAAACTTTGCGCGGAAAAATGGATGCATTCAATCCAAACGCGAAGACCGTGCAAGAGTACATGGACGGCACGGCCAAGTGGCGAACCGACCTCTACAGTGGCCCGACCAGTGGCACCTTGATGACGCACGCTGAGAGCATTGCGCTGTTCAAAAAGCTGAACGTCAAAATGACGCCAGAGCTGAAATCCGCATCCGTCAAAATGCCGTTTGAGGGCTTTACGCAAGAAGCCTACGCACAAAAAATGCTGGACGAATACAAAGCCGCCAATGTGCCGCCAAGCGAGGTTTTTCCTCAGTCGTTTGAGCAAGCCGATATTCGTTATTGGATTAAAAACGAGCCTGAGTTTGCCAAGCAAGCCGTCTTTTTAGATAACGCCAATAAACCTGTCGACTTGCCCGACTTAGAGAAGTTACTCAGCTACAAAAATGAGGGCGTACGCATTGTTGCACCAGCTATTTTTGCGCTGCTGGATAGCAAAGACGGTAAGTTTGTGGCCTCGAGTTACGCCAAAAATGCCAAGCAAGCAGGTCTGGCCATCATCACGTGGAGTTTGGAGCGCTCGGGGGTTATGGCAACTAACAAAGGCGGCTTCTACTACCAGGCAGCAAGCGCAGCGGTCAAGCGCGAAGGCGACGTGATGGAAGCACTCGATGTGCTGGCAAAAGACGTCGGCATCATCGGTATTTTTTCCGACTGGCCAGCGACCGTGACTTATTACGCTAATTGCATGGGTTATCGGTAAAGGATTAGTTATCGATCTCTTGATACGTCAAGGTCGATTTCTAAATCTAATTTGCCACGGTAGTTTTTAAGTGTGACGAGTGCAGCGAGAAACTCTTCTGCGCTCATCGTCATCGCTTGCGCAAAACCAGCCACAAA
>JANPAY010000301.1:0-2798 GCA_031430155.1 Comamonadaceae bacterium | reverse complement strand
CGCCAAGCCCATGCCATAGGCCGACAGCACACCCGCCAGCGGGTGCACCAGCACGCTCGTCATCCCCAGCGCATCGGCCACCAAGCACGCGTGCTGCCCGCCCGCGCCGCCAAAGCATTGCAGCGTGTAGCGCGTCACGTCGTAGCCCCGCGCTACTGATATTTTTTTGATCGCATTGGCCATTTGCTGCACCGCAATTTGCAAAAATCCTTCCGCCAAACTCTCCGCCGATTTGCCCGTTGCACGAGCTAACACATCAAATTTTTCGCGCACCGCGCCTGCGTCCAAACGCTCGTTTGCGGCTTTACCAAAGAGTGCAGGAAAGTGCTCGGGCTGAATCTTGCCCAGGAGCACATTCGCATCTGTCACCGCCAATGATCCGCCGCGTCTATAGCAAGCTGGGCCTGGGTTTGCGCCTGCACTCTCGGGGCCCACGCGCAGCCGTGCACCATCAAATTGCAGCAACGAGCCACCACCCGCCGCCACGGTGTGAATGCTCATCATCGGTGCACGCATCCGCACACCCGCCACCTGCGTTTCAAACTCGCGCTCAAACTCGCCCGCAAAGTGCGACACATCGGTCGATGTACCGCCCATATCGAAACCGATCACGCGTACCCCCTCTCCCCCACCCCTCTCCCGCAAGGGGCGAGGGGAGTTCTGCATTGCCCCCTGTCCCTTGATGGGAGAGGGTTGGGGTGAAGGTGAAGCGCTTAAGCACTGCTGCGCAGTGCGGGCCATCCCCACAATCCCACCCGCAGGCCCCGACAAAATTGCATCCTTGCCCGCAAAAGAATTCGCCTCGACCAGTCCGCCCGATGACTGCATAAAGTAGAGCGGTACGCCCGGCATTTGACTGCTCACTTGCCCGACATAGCGACGCAAAATGGGCGAGAGATACGCGTCCACCACGGTGGTGTCGCCGCGCCCAATCAGCTTCATCAGTGGACTGACTTTGTGGCTCACGCTGATTTGCGTAAAGCCAAGTTCTAATGCGATTTTTTCGGCTACCAACTCGTGCTCGTGATAACGATAGCCGTGCATAAAGACGATAGCGGCACTCGTGCAGCCCTTATCCCGTATGGCTTGCAGGCCAGTCCGTAGATGTCTCTCATCCAACGATTGGACGACTTCGCCATCTGCACCGATACGCTCGTTCGCTTCAATCACGTCGCTATAAAGCAACTCTGGCAACACGATGTGGCGATCAAAAATTTTGGGGCGGTTTTGATACGCAATACGTAGCGCATCTTTGAATCCACGCGTCGTCACCAAAACCGTCGACTCGCCCTTGCGTTCGAGTAATGCATTGGTCGCCACGGTCGTGCCCATCTTTACGCATTCCACTAAATCGCTGGTGATTGCCGCGCCTTTTGCGAGTCCCGTGTGCGCCTCTAACAATGCGCGAATTCCCGCGACCGCCGCGTCTTTGTATTGCTCAGGGTTTTCTGACAGCAGCTTGTGCGTGACTAGGCTGAAAGTGCCGTCAAACATTCCGCTTTTATTTTTATTGGGCTTGCGACCCACCACATCGGTAAATGTGCCGCCACGGTCAATCCAAAATTGCCAGCGGCCGTTTCCTTGTTTTAAAATTTGCATAAATATATTTAATTAAAAAAATAGTGCGTAAAAATCATATTGGATTCATGATCCACCGTTCGAACCCATTCGAGACTAAATTTCTCTCCTAAGCGTCTCAATTTGCTAGAGAGTTCGCTTGGAATTTGCTCTACTTTAATTCCATGCGACTTGAGTTCATTGGTCGATTCAATCGCTATCGTTTGACTCAAACGCCAGCCTCTTTTTTCAGCTTCCTCGGCGGTGACACGTACGATTTTTTGCGTATTTACCGGAAGTGCATGAAATGCATCTGCATTGACAAAAACAATATTTTTAGGAATCCACGCATTGATTTCGTAATAGTACTTAATGGATCCCCAAACCTTATTTTCAACACCCGTCAGCGCTGACGTAATCATGTTGTCCATACGGCCATCACTCAGCGCAGCACCAACGTCCACCATGGGCACATCCACTGGCTTCGCACCCAACAGTTCTGCGATTCGTACAGTCGTTGAGTTATAGGTACGCATACGGGTATCTTTAAAGTCTGCGACACCACGGATTGGCTTTTTGGAATGCAGCCCTTGTGGTGGCCAAGGTACGGCATAGAGCAAGATCAATCCTCGCCGGGCGAATTGCTTCTCTAAGCTCGGGCGTTGCAATGTCCACAAGCGCTGCGCGTCGCTATACGAGCTAACAACAAACGGCACAGAATCTGCACCCGCAATCGGGATGTCCTTCACCATGCTGGTCATGATAGTTTCGCCAGCCTGCGCGCCTTTGCCCTGCTGGACAGCTTGCGTGATATCAGGCAGTTTAATTAACGTGCTATTTGGAAACACTTCAATCGTCAATTGCCCCGCGCTAGCATGCGTGACATCACGCGCAAACTGGACAATATTTTGCGTGTGAAATGATTCCGCACGATAGCCCGTGACAAGCTTCCAATGGTTCGCTGTCGGTGCAGGAGCTGATTGGGCTAGGCATAAGCCCGCTAGCGAAGCCGCCAAAGCAGCACCGAAATGTATGTGCTTCATGGCTAGTCACCTACTTGGCAACGCCCATCACCAAATCGGGCAGGATGGTGACGATTTGCGGGAATAGTGTGACCAGTACGATACAAATAACTAGACAAAAGAAAAACGGAATCGCTGCCACTGCAATCGTGTTGCTGTCTTTTCCAGTCATGTTTTGCAGCACAAATAAATTGAATCCTACTGGCGGCGTGACCTCGG
>JANPAY010000300.1:0-3999 GCA_031430155.1 Comamonadaceae bacterium | reverse complement strand
CCTAAAAAGATATCCGCGCTGCGTTGATAGAGTTGGCATGACAGCCGTCCGCGCCCGCCAGCAACAGTTGGCGGCGCCACATAAAACTGGAAGAACGCATGACAAGGCATGAGTGCCATTTTTGATAAGTCCGCCACGTTCCAAGCTGAGACGATGATGCGGCGCGAATCGGGATTGGTCTTCAGCGTTTTAATGACATCCGTAATTTGGTCAATGTGCCCACTAGGATTTTCAGCTGTCGCGGGCGTTGGCCAAGAGCGCCACTGCACGCCGTACACGGGTCCGAGGTCGCCATCGGGTTTTGCCCATTCGTTCCAAATAGAGACGCCGCGCTCCTTGAGCCAATTGTTGTCACTTGATCCTTTGAGGAACCACAAAAGCTCGTACACGATGGATTTGAGGTGTACTTTTTTGGTGGTAACAAGCGGGAAGCCTTGCGCCAAATCAAACCGCATTTGATAGCCGAAGACGCTCTTCGTGCCCGTACCTGTGCGATCGGTTTTAGCCACGCCAGTCTCATAGACATGGCGCATGAAATCTTCGTATTGCGATGTATGGGGCGATGAGTTTTTCATAACTTAGAGTTTAGCAATGGCGGCAGGCCGAATCTGCCGAATCCGAATCACGAGCGTGACAAATAGCAGCACGCAAAGCACCGCCTCGCCCCACGCCAATTGGCTGCTGAGTCCCTTATCGCTCCAGCCGCGCACCGTGCCTTCGATGAAGTAGAGCCAAACGGCAAGGCTCATCCACTTGTAGGTGTAGAGGCGATCTTTGGCAAAGCCTTTTACAGCAAAGGCTAGCGGGATGATCTTGAGCGCAAGCCATGCGGTGCTTGGCAAGCCGCTAGCAGCCGTGCGCAGTGGCGCTAAAAATGTCTCCCAGAGCAAGCAAAGGGCGATGAGGGCGAGTAACAAAATCAAGGGCAGTTTTTTCATCATGGCATGATAGCCCGTATGCCTCGTACCACTAATTTCATCCCTTACCTCTTATCGCTACCCAGTTTGCAATGGAAGCGTGTCGCACGTTCTCTGTGGGAGCGCTTCACGGGCGACCGCCTCAGCCTCATTGCCAGCAGCCTGACCTTCACCACCATCATGGCGGTTGTACCGCTCTTGACGGTGGCGCTCGCCATCTTTTCTACCAATCCGCTTTTTGCCGACTTGCAAAAAGTGCTGCAAAAGTGGTTGATCGACAGCCTTGTACCCGATGCGATTGCACGACAAGTACTCGGTGGGGTAACGCAATTCACCGCTAAGGCTCATCGGCTGGGCTTTGCAGGCTTTGCGCTGCTGCTTGGCTCTACGCTGGCACTCGTCTTCACCATCGACCATACACTCAACAACATCTGGCGTGTGAAAGCACGGCGCTCTATCTGGAAGCGGCTGCTTGTCTATTCCGCGCTGCTCGCGTTTGGCCCGATGCTGCTGGCTGCAAGTTTGTGGCTCACCACCACCGTTGCCATGTGGTCGGAGTCGCTGGTGGGTGTGAGCTCGGTGCGGATGTTCTACAACGCGCTGGAGTTCGTGCTGGTCTGGGCAGGCCTGACGGCGCTGTATCGCTATGTGCCTAACGCCAGGGTCATGCCTCGCCATGCCATTGTGGGCGGCCTCTTTGCGGCAGTTGCGCTTGAGTTTGCAAAAAAATTACTTACCGTCTATTTACTCAAAATGCCCGCATACAGCATGATCTACGGTGCGTTTGCTACCGTGCCACTGCTGCTGATTTGGATTTATGTGGCGTGGCTGATAGTGCTAATTGGCGCGGAGATTGCCGCGAGTCTTGCTGAATTACGCACGGATTGAGCGTTGCCGTTCAAGCAATAACTCGTCAACTCCCCGCCCCACACACAACCCGTATCCAAACCCAATACAGACGGGGCTTGCAAGCTAGGCCTTGCAAATAATCCCAGCGTTGACCAATGTCCAAATGCGATAGACACGTCCTCAAAGGCGGTCTTTCGATTCGGCACATCAAACCACGGCATAAAACCCTCAGGTGCCGAGCCAGCGCCTTCTTTGGTAGCGAATTCCATCACGCCGTTTGCGTCGCAAAAGCGCAGGCGGGTGAGGGCGTTGACGATCACGCGCAGTCTGTCCGCGCCTTGCAAATCGTCCGTCCATTGACTCGGCGTATTGCCGTACATCTGGCGTAGAAAGTCCGCATAGTCGTTGCTTTGCAGCGCAGCTTCAACTTCGCCAGCCAGTGCCATCGTTTGATCCGCCGACCACTGTGGCAATACGCCCGCATGAACGAGCAACCATCTTTTTTTGTTGTGCGTGAGATCAATCGCCAGCTTTTGATGACGCAACCAATCCAAAACGGCACTGCTGGAAGCCCCATCCAGTATGGCCTGCAGCGTATCTGATTGGTGCACAGGGCGTATGCCATGCGCCACCGCGAGCAGGTGCAGATCGTGATTGCCGAGCACACACTTTGCAGAGTCGTCAAACTTCATGAGCGTATGGAGTACGCCAGCCGAGTCCTCGCCGCGATTCACCATATCGCCCAGCACATAGAGCGTGTCTCTGCTTGGCGAGAAATCAATCTTGCTAAGTAGGTGCTGGAATGCGCCGTTGCAGCCTTGGATGTCGCCAATCAGGTAAAGTGCCATCTATGGATTTTCTACTGATTTTTTTCCTTATCGCGTTAAACGCTGCGTTCGCCATGTCCTAGATGGCACTCACCGCTAGCCGCAAGGCGCTGCTCAACCTGAGTGCGGAAGGCGGCGATAAAGGCTCAGAGGCCGCGCTGGCCTTGCTTGCGCAGCCGACGCGGTTTTTGTCTAGCGTGCAAGTGGGCATCACGTCGATTGGCATTTTGAATGGCATCGTGGGCGAAGCCGCCTTTAGCGAATCTTTGAGCCGCTGGCTGCAAAGCGTGCACTGGTTTTTCAATTTGAGTGAGCAACTGGCGGGCTATGTGGCAACGGGCGTCGTGGTGACCGTCATTACGTTCCTCACCATCATCTTTGGTGAGCTCGTGCCCAAGCGCATTGGGCAGCTTTATCCAGAAGCCGTGGCGCGCCGCGTGGCACGCCCCATGCAGTGGGTCGCTCGCATTGCATTGCCTTTTGTGTGGCTACTCACTAAAACCACGGCGGCTGTGCTCGCACTGCTTGGCGTGAATACCAAAAACACGCGCTTTGTCACGAGCGAGGAAATCAACGCCAATTTAGACGAAGGCTTAGATGCTGGTGTGATTGATGAGCAAGAGCACAGCTTGGTGCAAAACGTCTTTGAACTCGACGGTAGGCCTCTCGCGTCCTTGATGCTCCCCAGGGCAGACGTGGCTTGGCTTGCCAAGGATATGCCTCTAGAGGCCGCACTACGCATGGCCGCCGAGGCAGGGCACTCGTGGTATCCCGTTTGCGATGACGATTGGTCGCGTGTGGTGGGCATCGTCAGCGTGAGCCAGCTTTTGCTACGTCAGCAAGCGACGGCTACCCCCGTCATTCCCGCGAAGGCGGGAATCCATTCGGGCTGGAATGACCTGATTCAAAACGTAAGCTTCGTGCCCGAGACACTGAACGCGATGCTTTTGCTCAATCAATTTAAGAAAAAAGCCGAGCGCATGGTGCTGGTGGTGGACGAGTACGGCGAAGTGCAGGGACTCATTACGCCGCAAGATTTGCTGCAAGCCATTACGGGCGAGCTACACACGCCAAGCCAAGGTGCGGCGTCTAGTAGCAAACAGTTGGACGGCTCGTGGCTGTTAGACGGTCAACTCTCGATTCAAGAGCTTAAAAATAAATTAGAGATTGAAGCCTTGCCTGACGAAGACGACGAACGCTATAACACGCTGGGCGGCTTGGTCATGAGTGAGCTTGGCGAGCTGCCCGTAGTGGGTACGCGTGTTGCCATTGAAGGTTGGCAACTAGAGGTGACGCAAATGGATGGGCGGCGTGTGGAGATGGTGCGGGCTGTGCTCACGCCTCATTCGGCGTGAATTCGGAATTCAAGTCTCGCTCGGCGTGAGCGTCTTCATCGACAGCGCGTG
>JANPAY010000299.1:0-4020 GCA_031430155.1 Comamonadaceae bacterium | reverse complement strand
TGCCGAATCACTGGAAGCCGCGTGCAGCTGGGCTCGTGTGCTAATGATGGTTGGCAGCCCTTTGTGCAAAAGGCTTGGCGGACGGTTTGGTTTCGAGCTTAGGCTGGTCGTGCAAGGCGGACTCCGTATTTTGGACAAGATCGAGGCGCAAGGTTTTGATACCAGCACCAAGCGCCCGAAGATCACGAAATGGGACGCCCCGCTGATTTTGTGGCGTGCCCTATGGATGTCCTAATGTTCTGATGTAATGAGCCGCATGACAAATCCTCAAACCTACGTTCAAGAAAAAGCAGCCGCCTCGGGCAGTAGCTTTTATTACGCGTTTTTGTTTCTGCCCAAACCCAAACGCGCCGCGATTACCGCCTTCTACGCTTTTTGCCGTGAAATAGATGATGCCGTCGATGAGACCTCGGACGCAGGCGTTGCAGCCACAAAACTAGCGTGGTGGAGCAAGGAAGTGAGTGAGGCGTTTGCGGGGCAACCCCATCACCCTGTGATGCTTGCTTTGCTGCCAGCCCTTACTCAGCTTGGCCTCTCGGGCATTGTGCGGGCGGAGCATTTGCAGCAAATTATTGAAGGCTGCCGCATGGATTTGACGCAAACGCGCTATCTCGATCAAGCCAACTTGAAGCAATATTGCCACTTGGTTGCAGGGGTGGTGGGCGAGGTGGCGGCGCTGATATTTGGGCAGTCGGACTTATCGTCCGATTCGGTAACGACGGCTTATGCCCACACACTTGGACAGGCGCTGCAACTGACCAACATCCTGCGCGATGTGGGCGAAGACGCACGCAAGGGTCGCATTTATTTACCTGTGTCTGAGCTGCAAAAATTTGACGTAAAGGCGCACGAGGTTTTGCATGCCATTCACTCAGAGCGATTCGTCGCTCTCATGCGTGATCAAACCGCCAAGGCTCACCAGCTCTACGATGCGGCGCTGGCGCTTTTGCCACCAGAGGACCGCCGTGCGCAAAAATCGGGCCTGATGATGGCGGCGATTTATCGTGATTTGCTGCGCGAGATTGAGCGTTCCAACTTCAAAGTGCTGGATCAACGCATTAGTTTGACACCGCTTAGAAAGTTTTGGCTTGCTTGGAGGGTGCAGGCGTTTGGCTGAGTTGCCTAAACGTGTCGCTGTCATTGGCGCAGGCTGGGCGGGGCTGGCCGCAGCGGTACGTGCGGTGCAGGCAGGGTACACAGTCACGGTATTTGAAGCTTCGCGAAGCCTTGGTGGGCGTGCCCGTGCGGTTGATGTGACTATGCCAAATGGCGAATCCATTACCTTAGATAACGGTCAGCACGTGCTGCTGGGCGCGTACCACGAGACGCTGGATTTGATGCAAACCGTGGGTGTTGATTTGAACGAGGCGCTGACTCGATTGCCGATTAGCCTCAGAACTTTTCAAACGCAGCGTTGGCATTTTTTAGATTACCTCTCGCTAGCGCGAACCCTTGCTGGATGGCTCTTGCGGGGCTTTTCTTGCCCAGAGGCTACAACCGTGATGGCTTTGAACCAAAAAGCATCTAAGCGGGTGAGGGCAGATGTGATTGAGCCGCTTTGCCTATCCGCCTTAAACACTGCGCCAGCTGAGGCGAGTGGTCGCGTTTTTTTGCGCGTTTTAAAAGATGCGTTTGCTAGTCGTGCCAGCTCCGATATGCTGATTCCGAAAGTCGATTTAGGCCACATCTTTCCAAGCCATGCCAACTCTTGGCTACAGGCCAGAGGCAGCCACGTGCGCCTAGGTGAACGGGTGACAAGCCTAGAGCAGTTGCAAAGCGATTTCGACCATATCGTCATAGCAACGCCACCGTGGGAAGCTGCGCGGCTTGTGCGTGATCTTGCACCCGATTGGGCGGCGAGTGTTGATGCGCTTGAGTACCGTGCCATAGCGACGGTGTATGCGCAGGCGCCCGCAGATTTTGAGTTATCACAGCCCATGCTTGCGCTGCCAAGTGATGCCGAGCATCCCGCGCAGTTTGTTTTTCAAAGATCGGAAGCGACGGGTTTACTCGCCTTTGTTGTCAGTGATTCAAAAGGTGATCGAGAAGAAATCGAGCGACTCGTTTTGGCACAGGGGCAGGCCATACTGGGTGTGGCTTTGCAGCCAGTTTTAACCATCGTAGAAAAGCGCGCCACGTTTGCCTGCACTGCACAAATGAAAAGACCCGCGAAGCTTGCACTCACGGGTCTGTCTGTCGTCGGAGATTATGTTGACGGACCTTATCCGTCAACGATTGAGGGCGCTGTTTTAAGTGCCGCTCAATTTGAATCTTAAACGCGCTTACGGTATTCTGCCGTACGCGTATCAATTTCCACTTTGTCGCCTTGCGCCACAAAAATTGGCACACCGATTTCTAGACCCGTTGCAATCTTGGCGGGCTTGAGAACCTTGCCTGATGTATCGCCTTTAACGGCTGGCTCAGTCCAAGTGATTTCCCGCACCACGCTGGTTGGCAACTCGACGGAGATGGCTTTCTCGTCGTAGAACACGACTTCTAGTTCCATGCCGTCTTCTAGGTAGTTGAGTGCGTCGCCCATGTTTTCGGCTTCGACTTCGTATTGGTTGAACTCGGTGTCCATGAGGATGTACATCGGATCCGCAAAGTAAGAGTAGGTGCAATCTTTTTTGTCCAAGATGACTTGATCCATTTTGTCGTCGGCTTTGAACACGACTTCGGTGCCGAAGTTAGCAATCAAGCTCTTGAGCTTCATGCGCACCGTCGCGCTGTTACGGCCACCACGGCTGTATTCGGTTTTGAGCACGACCATCGGGTCTTTGCCATGCATAATGACGTTTCCAGCGCGGATTTCTTGAGCGGTTTTCATAATAAATTGCTTGAGGTTAGTTGAAAATAGGCAACCGCGCATTTTACCCCACACTGATCTACACCTTATTAACGGAGACACCGTATGTTTGCAAAAGAACTCGTCATGGACGCTAGAAGTTTGCTCGATGCCAAAGTGGAGGCTTCGAGCCATATTAATCGCAGAACCGCTTTGCAAGCCACGATTGGCGTGGGTTATGCGGCGGCGGCAGCGCCTGTGCAATCGCAAACAGCCATCAAAACCATGTCAGATGGATTGTTAGTTGGCGAGGTCGTGATTGACGTGAGCGGCTTCAAAATGAACGCTTACCGCGCAGCGCCTGCAGGTAAAACTAAGCTGCCAGTGGTACTGGTGGTGTCTGAGGTGTTTGGCGTGCATGAATATATTGCCGACATTTGCCGCCGCTTTGCCAAGTTAGGCTATCTTGCCATCGCGCCTGAGCTGTACCAACGCCAGGGTGAGCCTATGTCGTACAACGTGATCGCAGATTTGATGCGTGAAGTGGTCTCCAAAGTACCCGATGCGCAAGTGATGGGCGATTTGGACGCTTGTGCCCTTTGGGCGACTGCCAATGGTGGTGATGCCAAGCGCATGGCCGTGACTGGGTTTTGCTGGGGCGGACGTATGGCTTGGCTCTATGCCGCACACAGTAAGACCATCAAAGCCGCTGTGGCTTGGTATGGGCGCTTAGTTGGAACGTCGACCAACCTTACGCCGACACATCCTATGGATTTAGTCGGTAACTTGAATGCGCCTGTGCTTGGGCTTTATGGCCGTGATGATGCTGGGATTCCCATGGAGTCACTGGCGCTTATGCAAAACAAGCTCAAGGACTCTAAAAACAAAGCGGCAAAGGCTTGCAATTTTGTGACCTATGAGGGTACGGGTCATGCGTTCCATGCAGACTATCGTGCGACTTACCGTAAGTTTCCAGCCGAAGACGGTTGGGATAAAGCGATGGAGTGGTTTAAGGTGCACGGCGTTTGATGTTGCTCAGTAGCATTCTTTTTGCCACGCTACTTGCGGGCATTGGCAGCGTATGGCTTGCGGCGTTTTTAGGTTATTTTGCGCTGGCGCGGTTTAATAAAAATTTGCTCAGCCTTGCTGCGGGGGCGTTGCTGTCGACGGCGTTTATGAAATTGTTTCCCGAAGCGTTTTAATCGGCTGCAAAGATAGGCATATATCCACACGCT
>JANPAY010000298.1:0-8151 GCA_031430155.1 Comamonadaceae bacterium | reverse complement strand
TTGGATAATTTGAATCGTGGTGCGTACGGCGGCCTCGATACTGGGAAAACTGCACATCGCCGCGCTAATAGCCTCAGGCAAGGGGTAGATTTTGAGTGTGATTTCAGTCATGACGCCCAGCGTGCCTTCACTGCCGACCATCAGGCGGGTGAGGTCGTAGCCCGCACTGCTTTTTTTGGCGCGCGTGCCGGTGCGAATGACCTCGCCGCTGGCGGTGACCACCTCTAACGCCAGTACATTTTCGCGCATCGTGCCATAGCGCACAGCATTGGTGCCACTGGCTCGGGTCGCGCACATGCCGCCAAGGGAGGCATCAGCACCCGGGTCAATGGGGAAGAAGAGCCCCGTGTGCTTGATAGCTTCGTTGAGCGCTTTACGCGTAACGCCGTCTGAACCGTGACGGTTAAATCCTCTGCGTGGATGGCCAAAACTTTGTTCATCCGCGACACATCAAGACTGACGCCGCCCTGTACAGCCAAGAGGTGCCCCTCTAACGACGAACCCACGCCAAAGGGAATAACCGGAGTGCGGTGCTGGGCGCAAATACGGACGGCGTCCGCGACGTCTTGCGTTGATTCGGCAAAAACCACCGCATCAGGCGGCGGAACGGTGAAGGAGGATTCGTCGCGGCCGTGCTGTTCACGCATTACAAATGTAGTACTACAGTTTTCACCAAATCGAGTTTTTAACGCATCGAGGGTTGCTAGCGTGGCGGGGGTAGCCGTGGGTTCAATTTGAACCATGTTGGGGGTGGTAATTGAGTTCATGTTATGCCCTTAAGTCACATGATTTTACGTGAGAAATAAAGTTGTTGGTATTTTCCAACCTAAGACTTAAAATGGGTTTTTTGTGTACAATACAAAAAAGTGAACTTTAATTCTCTTATTTACATTTCATAACGATTTGACGTGAACAAGAACCTCTACCGTTTGGTCTTCAGCAAGAAATTCGGCGCATTAATTGCCGTCGCTGAAACAACCGTATCGCAAGGCAAAAGTGCCGGCGAGACGGAGGGGGCGGGTGCGTTTGATGTGTCCGCAGGCCAAGCTGCGTATGGCTTAGCGGGCCATACAGGGGCGGGCGGTGCAAGTTTAGCCACCATCTCATTTGCGGTTGCACTCGCCTTTGCAAGCACAGCAACCTTCACCATCAAAAGCTTTGCACAGTCGGTATTGCCAACAGGCGGCGTCATCACCAAAGGCTCGGGCACCATCACCACCAGCGGCAATACGATGACCATCAACCAGGGCACAAACGTCCTGGGTGCCAACTGGAACTCTTTCAGTATTGGCGCTAGCAATACCGTTGTTTTTAACCAACCGAGCAGCAGCTCTGTCGCCATTAACCGTGTGATCGGCAACAGCCAATCTGAGATTTATGGGAATTTGCGATCCAACGGCCAGGTCTTTCTGATCAACCCCAACGGCATCATGTTTGGCGCGGGTGCGCAGGTGCAAGTTGGCGCACTGGTTGCCACTACAAAAGGCATCACCGATGCGCAAATCAATGCCAGCAACTACACCTTCTCGGGCGGTAGTTTGGCCGGCGTTATCAACCAGGGCATGATCACCGCCACGGGTAACGGCACGGGCGGCTATATCGTTCTGCATGCAGACAAAGTCACCAACGAGGGCACGATCATCGCCAATGGCGGCACCATCACGTTGGCAGCCGGACAAACACTGGGTCTCAGCCTAGACAACGGCCAGCTCTTGAGCGTTCAAGTCACGGGGGCAGTCGCCAATGCCTTGGTACAAAACAAAGGCCTCATCGTGGCAGAGGGCGGCCAAGTCTTTTTGACTGCCAGAGGCAAGGACACCTTGCTGGATAACGTCGTCAATAACGAGGGCATTATCAGAGCCAGATCCATGAGCAGTAAAAACGGCGTCATCATTTTGGATGGCGGCGACGAAGGCGCAGTCGTCAACAGCGGTACGCTAGACGTTTCAGGCAAAGGCAACAACAAAGGCGGCACGGCCATCATGGCGGGTCAGTACGTGGCGCTATTGAATAACAGCACAGTCAACGCCTCGGGTGATGCGGGCGGCGGCGCGGTCATTATTGGCGGCGATAACCTCAATAAAGTGACCTCGCTTTTAAACTTCTCGATGGCGGCGCAAACCGTGGTGCAAGCAGGCAGCACGATTGACATCAGCTCAGCCAATGGTAGCGGCGGCTTTGTCGAGACGTCGGGCCATGTGGTGAGCATTGACGGCACTATCAAAGGGGCGGGTAAGACGGGCGCTGGGCAGTGGTTGATTGATCCGACCAATGTCACGATTAGTAATGCTGTTAGTTCTAACATGACGAATGCCAGCAATCTATGGTCGGGCGGCGCAAACGCTAGCGGTAATGTGCAAAACAGCTCGATTGAATCTGCTTTGTCTGCTGGCACCAACGTAACGGTCACGACGGCAAGCACGGGCACGGGCACGGGCACGATGAATATCACGGCCAACATCATTAAATCGGGCGCGACAGATGCCACCTTGACGCTTATTTCCAACAGCACCATGACCTTTAGCGGGGTCAATATTGCGGCATCTGCTGGCACACTGAGCTTAAACGCGACAGCGCAAACCAATGGCATTGTGATTAACGCCAGCAGTTTCTACAGCAATGGCGGAAACTTCACGATCACAGGCAGCGCAACCACGGGCGATGCCATTAATGTGATAGGCGCACAAAGCGTCTTTAACCCAGGCACGGGAACGATTCGTTTTGTCGGCTCATCAAGCTCTGGCACGGGTGTTAATTTGTCGAGTATTTTGCCAAATGTAACGACAGCCAGTGCGGGCAGTCAATTTGTTGTTGCGGGCACATCAAACTCTGGCGCGGGTGTTGTTTTTGGTAACGGCACGGTGCAGCAGGACTGGAGTAATACAGGTAATGGCTCCTGGAATATCACGGGTATTTCTAATTCGAATGCTGGCGTACTTATTCAGCCAGGCGGAAATAATACAGGTATTTATTTAAACAACACGCAAAACGGCGACTACACTATTTATGGGTCGTCTAATTCGGGCTTTGGCATACTCTGGCAGCCAACAGTGGCCACAGGCTTTCAAAACCTGAATGCCAATAACAGCGGTGGCGGCAATTTAACATTTCAAGGCATCAGCAACTCCAATATTGGTATAGCGGTGCCCATTACGGCCGTGCAGTCGGGCATTTTTCTTTCGCAGGTTGGCAGTGGTCGGCTAAACTTTACTGGGACATCGCAAAGCGCATCGGGTTTGCAGTTTGGGGATGACACCATTAGCTTTAACAGCAACGGCTCGGGCTCTTTGAATATTATTGGCGCGACCAATGGTGCCAGTGCGGTTGCCATGCTTTTTAGCAGTAACCCAACGCTAACCGTGGGTGGCACAAGTTGTGTCACCTTTGCGGGCTATGCTAACTCTTCTAGTCAAGAAGCTTTCGGTGGGACGGCTACCACCTTGGCGCGCAGCGGTAACAGCAGCCTGTATGTCATTGGCCAGTCGGGTAGTAATGTCGGGTTGAATGCAACGGGATGGGCTACCAATAACACTGGAAGCGGTACGCTGAGCCTCTTTGGATCGTCTAACAGCGGCATCGGTATCAACTTTACGGCGGCTGCGACGTTTATTAACAGTGGTAGCGGCAATATTAGTGTGACGGGCCTGACTAACTCAACCACGCAATCTGCAGCGCGTTTTGGGGCGGCGGCCAACTTTACAAGCAACGGCACGGGCAATATTAGTGTGACCGGTTTTGCGAACAGATCGAGTGCAAACGGTTTTGCTTTTGTCGGTACGCCAACATTTAATCTTAGCAGCGCCGGCAGTATTTACATACAAGGGCGATCTAATGCTGGGGATGGTGTATCGGGCATTTCTGGAACAATTAATAACACAGGCAATGGAACACTAAGTTTTTCTGGTACTTCCAATACGGGTACAGGCCTCAATATCTCGGCTGCAACCACGCTTAATAACACGCAAAACGGCAGTATCGTTTTGTCGGGCAGCTCTAATGCGGGCCGGGGTGTTAACTTTACCGCTGCGGCAACTTTAATGACCTCGGGCAGTGGGTCAATTACTGTGACCGGATATAGCAACTCAACCACGCTGTCGGGCGTGCAGTTTTCAACGGCTCCCGTTTTGAATAGCACCGGTTCAGGTAATTTGAACGTATCGGGTTTTGCTAACTTATCCAGCACTTTCGGTATCACATTTACAAATGCGCCCACGCTCAACCTGAGCAGTAACGGCAGTATTTACTTGCAGGGGCAATCCAATAGCGGCGCGGGTCTTAATGTCTCGGGTACGTATACCAATATAGGCAACGGTACGCTGAGTTTTTCTGGCACATCCAATAGCGGTACCGGTCTCAATATCTCGGGCGTCACCACGCTTAGCAACACCCAGCGCGGCCGCACTATTTTGTCGGGCAGTTCAAGTACGGGCGTTGGCGTCAATATCACAGCGGGTACGGTGAGTACGCTGGGTGCGCTGTCCAACGTGTCCATCTTGGGCACATCTAACAACACCTTTGGTGTGCTGGTGGGTAACAGCATCAACCTGACGAATGCCAACATCACGGGTTTCTCAAATGGGTCAACGGGCGTACAGTTTGCGCTGGGAACCAACAACCTCAGCGGTAACTCAAGTGTCACGGGCAGTTCGGCGCAAGGCACGGGTGTCGCGTTTGCTGGCGGCACACTAACGCTCAACTCAACAGTAAGTAATACCACTTGTATCACAGGTATTACGGGCAATAGCACCAGCAGCACGGTTTATGGCTTGAACTTGTCGGGAACGCTCCCGACAGTGTCTGGCGGTGCTGGCACGATTATTTATAGTGGTACGGCCAACGCCGGCGCAGGCATTTTTGTGGGTAATGCCACAAACCTGAATATCACGCTCACACTGCCTAACACCACGCTCTCAGGTAGCTCATTTAATGGCTCGGGCGTTTTGGTCTGCACCTCGGCCAACATCACGCTGGCGGGCATGACGATTTTGGGTGCGTCTACTAACAATGCGGCGATCAATATTAGTGCGGGCGGCGGTACGGGTACGGGCAGGGTTATTTTGCAGGCAAACTCGACTATTGATACGACTGGTATTTTGCGCATTTTAGGTAATAGCACCAACAGCCCCAATACCACCTGGTCCTTTGGTGATGGCATTACATTTTTGGGAACTGTGAACGCAACAAACGCCGGGAATAATATTTCAGGGTATGCTGGTGCGGCCAATAAGTCCAACTCGGGCCTTAACTTTTCTGCTGGCAATCAAACGCTTGGCGGATTTATTTATGGCAATACGACTAATGGTACTGGTGCGGCCACTTTATATGGGGGCATCTCTTTTGGTGGTGGCAGACAAACTTTTGTTGGTTCTAGTAGCAATGTAACAGGGGAGAGTCAGGCTTACATTGGCGTTAACTTCTACGGGGGCAACCAAACCTTTTCTGGCACTGTATTGGGGGGCCAATTCAACACGACGACACCAACCTCCTCCGGTGGAGCGGGAATTGGTTTTCAGGGCGGCAACCAAACATTTAATGGCGATGTCAGAGGATTTGCCTGTTCGACGAATAATACAAATGATCAGGGCATTTTTTGGTCTAGTGGTAATTCGACCTTCAATGGCAATGTGACAGGATCCGCGCGAGCCTCGGCGGGCCTTCAGTTTGGGGGCGGTAACGTGGTCATTGGTGGTAACGTGACGGTTACGGGTGTGTCCATTGCAAACTCTACTAACGTTTCAGGTTATGGTGTTGAGTTTGCTGGAAGTAGGGTCACGTTTAATACGACGGCTGGACAATATGTCATTATTCAGGGTTCGTCCAATACAAGCGTGGGCGTTTCTGTAGTCGCGGGCAGCAATTTGTCGCTGGATAACAGCGGTAGCGGCAACTTGACTTTGCTGGGCTCTTCAAATGCCAGCTATGGCATCGCCATTAATGGCACCTCATTGAGCATTAACAATACGGGTGCGGGCAATATCAATATTGTGGGTTATACCAACGCCGCGGCAACGGGCGCGGTCTTTTTCGATTCAACATCCACACTCATTAGCAACGGCTCAGGCAGTTTGAACGTGTCGGGTTTTGCTAACTTATCTAGCGTTGGCGGCATCACCTTTAACGTTGCGCCTACGCTAAACCTCAGCAACAGCGGCAGCATCTATTTACAAGGGCAATCTAATAGCGGTGCTGGCTTGGCGGGCGTGTCTGGTACCTATCGAAACACAGGTAATGGAACGCTGAGTCTTTCGGGCACATCTAATAGCGGCACGGGTCTCAATTTTTCCGCAGCAACCACACTCAATAACACGCCAAGTGGCGCGATTATTTTCTCTGGAAGTTCAAGCACGGGCGTGGGCGTTAACATCACGGGCGGTACGTTGACCTCGGCGGGGTCGGGCAATATTTCTATTCTGGGCACATCTAACAGCAATACAGGTGTCGTGATTGGCAACACCACCAGCGTAAGCAATGCCAATATTTCTGGCTCGTCGAACACTGGCGCAGGCATTGTGGTGACCAATGGCTCGGGCAATATCAGCCTTGTTTTGCCCAATAGCACGCTCTCAGGTAGTTCGATTAGCGGTACGGGCGTTTTGGTGTGCACCTCTGCCAATATCTCGCTGGCTGGCATGACGATTTTGGGTGTGTCTACTAGCAACGCGGCGATCAACATCAGTGCGGGCGGCGGTACGGGTACGGGCGCGGTTATTTTGCAAGCGAACTCGACCCTTAATACCTCGGGTATTTTGCGGATATTGGGTAATACGACGGGACTAACAACACAAGTTGCGGTAACGCTATCTGGCAACATCACGTCAAGCAACGCAAGTAGCAATATCACGGGCAGGTCTAGCGCGGGTGCTGGCGTGCTTTTTAGCGGTGGTAATAACACCATTTCAGGCAGCGTAACGGGTAGCTCCAACTCAAGCACAGCTATTTCGATGACGGGCGGTAATCAGGTCATTGCGGGTGCGGTTAGCTTCTTTGCCAACGCAAGCAGCGGTGGCAGCGGTTTTGTGCAGACGGGCGGCAACATCACGGGTACGGGTAGCCTTGCAGTTAGTGCCAATCAAGCTTCGGCGCTTGGCAATATCGCGCTGACCACTGCAAACAGTAGCCTGCTCGTGAACGTCTCTAACGGCAACTTGACGCTAAACGGCAATCTCTCATCTGGAACGAGCATTACTTTAGACGCGGGCAGCCAAAACCCAGCAGGTACGGCAACAGGCGGTGACGTGATTGTTGGGACGGCGCTCAATATAAGTGCGAACACGGCAGGCGGGGGCGGCACAACCATCATTTATAGCGGTACACCGAACACGGCAAATGCCAACACCAGCAAATTCCAAAGCTTAATAGGCGCGAATCTCTCCACGACAACCAAGGCGTACAACACGGCGGTTAACGGCGGCACAGTTAACACTAGCCAGCAGCTCAATGTGTTCTACCGCATTGCCCCCAACATCACAATTACAGCGCTGAATAACAGCAAAGTCTACGACACCACAAATAAAACCGCCGTCGGCAACTACAACGTCACAGGCTTGATTGACGGCGATACGATCAACTTTACGGCAAGCCCCGCGACGACCTATAACACGTCGTCAGCAGGCACGGGACTGCTCATCAGTGTGACCAATACAACCCTCGTGATGAATGGCACGGTCTCGGGTTATTTTGTCAACCAAACCATCAATGCTACGGGTGGGGTGATCAGCAAAGCCAGTGTGACGATCACGACCAATGGTTCGGCCAGCGACAAAGTATTTGATACGACAACGAGTAGCTTCATCACCACTAACGCCACGGGCATCGTGGCGCTGGGCAATGCAAGTTTGGCCAATGGCACAGTCAACACTAGCGTGAACTTCACAGCGGTCAACACCACCAGCAGCTTCACCAACGCCAGCGCAGGTACGCAGATCGTGAACCTGACGGCGGCATTGCAAGATACGGCCAACTACACCTTGGTGGGTGGCTCTAGCACCTTGGTGGTCACCAATAGCGCGGTGATCAGCAAAGCCAACGTGACGATCACGACGAACGGTAGTGTCTCCACCAAAGTGTATGACACGACGACCAGCAGCTTCATTACGACTAACGCCACGGGCATCGTGGCGCTGGGCAATGCAAGTTTGGCCAATGGCACAG
>JANPAY010000297.1:0-5952 GCA_031430155.1 Comamonadaceae bacterium | reverse complement strand
GCCGCACGGCCACATGGACGTGCTGCTGGAAAACGTGCGTGTGCCGGTCGGCAACATCCTGCTCGGCGAAGGCCGTGGTTTCGAGATTGCGCAAGGCCGCTTAGGACCTGGACGTATCCACCACTGCATGCGCTCCATTGGCGCAGCAGAGCGCGCGCTAGAGATGATGTGCGATCGTTTGATGTCGCGTACCGCCTTTGGCAAAAAACTCTCCGAGCAATCCATTTGGCACGAGCGCATCGCCGAGTCGCGCTGCGGCATCGACCAAGCACGGTTGTTGACCTTGAACGCATCCCGCATGATGGACGTGGCAGGTAACAAAGCTGCGCAAGCTGAAATCGCCATGATTAAAGTGGTAGCTCCGAAGGTCTCCAACATGGTAGTGGACTGGGCGATTCAAGCCCACGGCGGCGCAGGCGTCAGCCAAGATTTCTGGCTAGCCGAAGCCTACGCGCACCAGCGCACCATTCGCTTGGTCGATGGTCCAGATGAAGTGCACCGTAACGCAATTGCCAAGATTGAACTAGGTAAGCGCGGAATGAAAAAAGTAGCAGCCGCTTAATCGCAGTACGAAACACATTACGAAAGAATCACCAATGTTCAGTCACGTCATGGTCGGGGTCAGCAATTTAGAGGCCTCCAAAAAATTCTACGATGCGCTCTTAGGCACGCTGGGCATTGAGCCTGGTATGGCCAACAAGAACCGCTACTTTTACCGCAGCCCTAGCGGCACTTTTGGTATCAGCACCCCCATCAATGGCGAACCAGCGACTTACGGCAACGGCAGCACGATTGGTTTTGCGGTGAGTTCAGCCGAGCAAGGCGATGCTTGGCATGCGGCCGGTGTTGCTAACGGCGGCACAACTTGCGAAGACCCTCCCGGTTTTCGTGCGGGTCCTCCGCCTATCTATCTAGCGTATTTGCGCGATCCTGATGGCAACAAACTTTGCGCCCTGTTTAGAGCGCCAAAGGCGGCTTAATCGGCTAAGCTGCTTGGATGTTGGAAGCTTGCTTACCCTTGGCTCCGTTCGTTATTTCAAAAGAAACACGCTGACCTTCTTTTAAGGTTTTAAAGCCCGGCATATTGATAGCTGAGAAGTGCGCGAAGATAGCTTCGCCACCCTCATCGGGGGTGACAAATCCAAAACCTTTGGAGTCGTTAAACCATTTCACGGTGCCTAGTGCCATTTTTAATTTCCTTTTGTGTTAATAAACGCTTCAATCATCCCGGCTAACACCTCAGGTTGATCGTGGTGCATCATGTGTCCTGCTTCAGCCACGGTTTGAATTTTGCAATTGGGAACGCTCTTGAGACGCTCGTGATATTCGGCTAGCGAGTATTTGCCTGCCCACCATTTATCCATTTCGTTGTCTGCGGCTTCGACGGCAAGCGTGGGTGCGGTGATTTGCGCATAGAGTGAGAGCGCTTCATCGACTTGGTACAAATTAGCGTTGACGACTTTGTGCGCTGCGTCGCCCAAAATACCCCATTTCCCGTTCGCGTTTTCTGCTGCCCAGTGCCGAGCTAGCCACTGCGCTTTGTCCTCGCTGACGCGCTTGTTTGTTTTCATCAAGCGCCGCGCCACGCCGTCTGCGCTGTCGTAGGCTTTGAGATCTAATTCGCCTTTGTTCATCTTTTTGAGCTCACCCATCCACTGTGCATAGCGTTTGGCCGTGTTTTCGGGTTTGGTTCTGGGCATGCCAAAACCTTCTAGGTTGATGAGTCGGTGGATACGTTCTGGCTTGATACCCGAGTACAGCATGACAACGTTGCCTCCTAAGCTGTGACCCAGCAAATCGACTTGTTTGCACTCATCAGTCTCTAGCCAATCGAGCAAGCCATCGAGATCGGCCAAGTAGTCTGGAATCCAATAGTTATCGGTGGATGGTACAACGGTCTTGCCATAGCCGCGCCAGTCGGGGGCGACGATATAGCGATCATCGCGTAGTGCATCGACCACAAACTGAAACGACGCGGACACGTCCATCCAGCCGTGTACCATGACGAGTGGGAGTTGTCCCGCTTTGCGCGTACCCCAAGTGCGTACGTGATATTGCAAATTGCGAATGGGGACGAATTGGCTTGTAGAATTTTTGAGTGCTTGATACATCCACTAATCATAATGAAACGAAATCCACAAATTGACAACTACGTCGCCTTGCATAGCGGTTTTCGCTGGCAAATAGCCAAGTATTTCAATATCGCTGAGGTCTGCTCGCGCAGATGGGCTGGCGAGCCTTATTCCTCGGTGCGTACCGCCGTGGTGGAGCACTACGGCTCTGGTAGCGGCTATGGAGACTACGCTGACTTCAGCTATGCAACGTTGCAAAAAAATGCGAATCAGCTCTCGAATGCGCTAGTTGCCAAGGGCGTGAAACGCGGAGACCGTGTCGCGATCGTGATGCCTCAAAGCTTTGCCTGTGCTGTCGCTTACATAGCGTGTTTTCAAATGGGAGCTGTGGCGATGCCGCTGTCGAAACTGTTTGGCGAGGATGCGGTGAACTATCGCATGAAGGACAGTGGCGCAGTTGCCGTTTTGGATGGTGTAGATTTCAAAGCGATTGAGGTTTTTTCAGCAGAATTTGCTTGTGTGAAGACACTGGCTGACGACCCCGCCATCTTGATTTACACCAGTGGCACAACGGGTGACCCGAAAGGCGCGCTCATTCCTCATCGTGCGATGATGGGTAATTTGACGGGCTTTGTGTGCAGTCAAAATTGGTTTGGATTTGACCCCGTGGACGCAGATAAAGATTCGGATGCCATCTTTTGGTCGCCCGCAGACTGGGCGTGGACGGGTGGCCTGATGGATGCACTCTTGCCATCACTTTATTTTGGCCGTCCCATCATTGCTTATGCGGGTCGTTTTAGTCCAGAAGTTGCGTTTGATATCTTGCAAACCTATTGCGTGACGCACAGCTTTATCTTTCCAACAGCTTTAAAAGCAATGATGAAGGAGTTTCCAAAGCCACGCGAGCAGTTCAATTTACGTCTGCAAGGACTCATGAGTGCGGGCGAGGCCGTAGGTGATGCTGTCTTTGCGTATTGCCAGAGCGAACTAGGCGTGACGGTGAACGAAATGTTTGGTCAAACTGAAATTAATTACATCGTTGGCAATTGCGCTATGAACGGCGTGTCGTCCAATGTGGGCTGGCCTGCACGCGCAGGCAGCATGGGTAGAGCGTATCCAGGGCATCGTGTGGCGGTGATAGATGAGGCTGGGAGGCCATGTCCAACGGGGCTTGCAGGCGATGTTGCGGTGCATAAATTAGATAGACATGGCAAACCAGATCCGATTTTCTTTTTGGGTTATTGGAACAACGAGGCGGCGACAAAATCCAAATATACGAAGGACAGTTGGTGCCGCACGGGCGATATGGCTACGATGGACGCGGACGGCTATCTTTGGTATCAGGGCAGATCGGACGATATGTTTAAGGCGGCGGGCTACCGTATTGGTCCTTCCGAAGTCGAAAACTGTTTGGTCAAGCACCCAGCCGTTGTCAATGCCGCCGTGGTGCCCAAACCAGATGCCGAGCGCGGCGCGTTGGTCAAGGCCTACGTGGTGCTGGCGGCGGGATTTCAGCCAAGCGAGGCGCTCGTTGCCGAGTTGCAATTGCACGTGCGTGGCAAGCTGGCACCTTACGAATATCCAAAAGAAATTGAATTTATTGATGCACTACCGATGACGACAACAGGTAAGGTGCAGCGACGTGTGCTTAGGTTACAAGAAGAGGAAAGAGCCACAAAAAAATAGAGACAATAAACGTCATGAAAAATATCCAACTCGGCCAATCCGATCTTCACGTCAAACCCATTTGCCTTGGCACCATGACTTTTGGTGCGCAGGTGGATGAGGCGACTTCGCACAACATCTTGGCTCGCTCATTAGACGCAGGTATCGATTTTATGGATACGGCTGAGATGTACGCCGTGCCGCCGCGCGCTGAGACCTATAACAAGACCGAGACTTTTATTGGCAACTACTTTGCCAAAAACAGAGGTGCTCGTGATAAATGGATCGTGGCGACCAAGGTGGCTGGGCCTTCGCGTGGGATGGACTGGATCAGGGGCGGGGCGGTCAACAACAATGGGCAGACCATCATTGATGCGTGCGAGGCTTCGCTCAAGCGCCTCAATGTGGACGTGATTGACTTGTACCAACTGCACTGGCCGAACCGCCATGTACCGCAATTTGGTATGGCGTATTACAACCCGAAGATGGAAAACCACGAGTCAAGCGGCATCCATGAGCAGTTAGAAGCCTTTGGCAAATTAGTGAAAGCGGGAAAAATCCGCGCGATTGGCCTCTCTAACGAAACGCCTTACGGCGTGCACGAGTTTGTGCGGCTGGCAGAGCAGCACGGCCTGCCGCGCATTGCTTCGGTGCAAAACGCTTATTGCCTAGTCAATCGCACGGTAGAGAACGCACTGGACGAAACTATGCATCGCTTGAATGTGGGATTGCTGGCTTATTCGCCACTGGCGTTTGGACTATTGACGGGCAAGTACGACGAGCAAGGTGTTGATCCCGCAGCAGGGGCGCTTGAAGCCACAGGTCGACTCAGTCTGTTTGCCTCCATGCGCGCCCAGCGCTGGGGTCGCCCAGAAGCCCTGCATGCCGCCAAGCGTTACAACCAATTGGCACGCGACAACGGGATGACACCCGTGCAACTGGCGTTGGCGTTTTGTTACCAAAAATGGCAAGTGGCCAGCACCATCATTGGCGTGACAACGGTTGCGCAATTTGATGAGTGCTTAAAGGCATGGGAAACGCCAGCCTTGTCAAAAGAGCTTCTAAAAGCAATTGACCAAATCCGTTGGGAAGAGCGCGATCCTGCGCTATGAAACGAGACAGTTTGTAGGCACAAATTGACTTGGGTCAACGGGCGGGGGGCATGGCTTGTGCAGAATGAGTCCTTTAACCGCCATGGGTATTCTTTTTAGGGAAAATATGTCCAGCCATCACGCGCCCAGCACGCTTCTTGCCACTCCTGACGCCATGCGCGCCAAGATGAAACGTTTGGCCAAGCTCAAAGGTCGTCAAACAGATACTGACTCGCTTGAGGCCGTGCGTGCCTTATTGGGTGAGCGTCCTGTGATGGGCTATCCACGTGACATGCTGATTGAGTATTTGCACAAGCTACAAGATGCGTACCGTGGCCTACACGAAGGGCACATGGTGGCACTCGCCAAAGAGATGAATATCCCGATGGCTGAGGTGTACGAGGTCGCGACTTTCTATCACCATTTCGAGGTTTTGCGTGAGGGCGATACCGCCGCTGGCATTACTGTTCGTGTGTGCGATAGCTTGTCATGCGAAATGGCGGGCGCAAAAGATTTGATGGCGCGTTTGCCATCCATTTTGGGTGGCGAGGATGTCAAAGTGATAGCAGCGCCGTGCCTCGGTCGTTGCGAGCAAGCGCCTGTGGTGTCTGTGCATCAAAACCCGATTGCCAATGCAACAACCGACACAGTCTTGGCTGCAGTGAAGGCCGGCAAGACGACACACGCACAGTCCGATCAACGGCTGGACTACATCGACTATGCCACATATCAAGCGGCAGGGGGCTATCAATTGTTGAGTAGTCTTGATCCGGAAGCCACGATCAAAATCATGGAAGATTCAGGTCTGCGTGGCCTTGGCGGCGCGGGTTTTCCATCGGGTCGCAAATGGCGCATCGTGAAGGGTCAAGCGGGCCAAAATGTTGAACGGCTCATGGCCGTCAACATCGACGAAGGTGAGCCAGGCACATTCAAAGACCGCACGTACCTAGAGCGCGATCCGCATCGTTTTTTAGAAGGCATGTTGATTGCCGCACAGGTCGTCGGCATTCAAACCTGCTACATCTACCTGCGTGACGAATACCACGGTTGCCGTGAAATTTTGGAGCGCGAAGTGGCTGCCCTGCAAGCCACACCACCAAAGGCTTTGCAAGGCGCCTTGCCCG
>JANPAY010000296.1:0-4376 GCA_031430155.1 Comamonadaceae bacterium | reverse complement strand
GGCACGCATGAAGTTACGCACCCGTATCGTTGAGCGCGATGATCCGCGTTACCTTAAGGCTGAAGGTACAGGTGAAGACAGCGGCGTGGCTAGCTCGATGAAGCAAACCACCGAGATGTACTTAGAGCCATTGGCCGATGGGCATTCGCAGCTACGAGTAGTGGTCAAGGTGGATGTGTTTGGGCGATTGGCGACATTTGGCTTGTCCGCACTCAAGACAAAAGCAGACCGCTTGTGGGATGAGTTTGGTCAGAATCTAATCAAACATCTCCAAAGCGAAATGGGCGAAGCACCCGCTGTGGTTGCAGATGCGTCGCAGGCCCCCATAGTGAACAACCAGTCCCATCGCGCGCAGCCTAGGGCGGTCGTAGTCTCTCCTCCCGCTGCAGGTAAATCGCGTTCGTGGTGGCAACGTCTGTTTGGTCGAGAGCCAGCCAACGTTATTGTGGTGGACTGGCATCGCCCCGATGGCAGCCGTTTGCAAGTCCAGTGGCCTGCGCACCAAGCAGAAGCTTGCCTAGCTTGGCTGAATCAAATTAAATCGGTGTGAGTTGGAACAGTGACGATGCGCCAAGCTTCCATGGATGTGCTGGTTGTAGGCGCTGGGGTGGTTGGCCTAACCACTGCGCACGCGCTGCATGCTGACGGTCATCGTGTCACTGTAGTAGAGGCGCATCCTGGCCCCGCCAAGGGGACTAGTCATGCCAATGGTGGTTTCTTATCGCCAGCCTATAGCGTTCCATTTGCCACGCCCGACTTGCCAAAGCAAGCCTGTCAAAGTTTGTTCCAAACTCAGTCGCCGATACGCTTTCGGCCAGACGGAACACTTGGCCAATGGCAGTGGTTATGGGCTTTGTGGAAGCGTTGTAACCCAACCGCTATGGCGGACGCCCGTAGTCGTTTTGTGCGACTGGGTCAATACAGCCAAATTTGCTTGCAAGAATTGATTGTTGACACTGGCGTGCAGTTTGAATACCAGCCATCGGGCGTGTTGCAGTTGATTCGGCAGACGACGCAGCAGGTACGTGCAGAAAAGCAGGCCGAGGCTTTCACGGCGCAAGGGTTCCCTACCCGTTGGTTGGATCGCGAAGAGGTGCTCACCCTCGAGCCTGGTCTCGCGCGTTCTACACTGCCACTGGCTGGTGCTTTGCATGTCAGTAGCGAGGCCAGTGGGGACTGCGAGCGCTTTTGTCAGGGGTTGATGCAGTGGTTGGGTGAGCGCGGCGTAGTTTTCGAATTCAATCAGCAAGTGACGGGTTTATGGCTGGATGCGAGCGGACGGCGAGTCCAAGGCGTGCATACCAACACACGGGCAAATTGGTCTGCGCAAGCCGTGGTCGTCGCCAACGGCATTGCCGCGCCCCAGCTATTAAGAGGTCATTTGCGGCTACCGATCCAGCCAGTCAAAGGATATTCAGTTACTGCTCAGGTTGTAAATGCGGAGCACGCTCCGCGCCATGCGCTACTGGACGAGGTGAGCCGGCTTGCCGTGGTGCGCTTTGATCAAAGAGTGCGCTTGGCAGGCGTAGCTGAGTTCGTGGGTTCAGACCTACGCATTGATCCGCGCCGCGTGACCCAGCTGAACGCTGCCTACGAGGCGCTCTATCCTGAATCTATAGACACTGACGTGCAGAGCTGGAGTGGGCTTCGTCCTACTACGCCAGACGGTCCACCGATTATTTCCGCGACGTCAATTACCGGCCTTTGGCTGAATGTGGGGCATGGCGGTTACGGCTGGACCTTGTCATGCGGTTCGGCGCGACTATTGGCTGATCAAATTCGGGGACGCACGCCAGCTGTGCCCATCGACGATTACGCACTGCACCGCTATGCCCATGCCTAGCATCATCATTGGAGAACTTCTATGCCTATTGTTCGTGTCGAAATGTTGGCTGGACGACCAGCTAAGCTCAAGCGAGGCCTTGCCGCTGAACTGACCGCTGTGGTGGCGCGTCATTTGGGTAACGACCCTGCCCATATCTACGTGATGTTCAGTGATGTGTCGCACGGCGACTGGGCCGTGGCAGGTCGGATGTTCGACGACGCCTCGACGGGTACCCACAAGACAGATATTGCCGAGAATGAAACATGAGTACACCTCGTTTACGTGTCTTGCTGGTCGGTGCAAGTGGGGTGATTGGCCGCTGGGTAAACCAAGCACTGGCGGACAATTGCACCGTGATCACGGCAGGATTAGATGATCCGCAATACCAAGTTGATCTGACCGATGTGTCCTCCATTCAAACACTGCTGCAAGCCGTGCATGATGAGGGAGGCCTACTTGACGCGGTCATCAGCACCGCAGGCCGCGCCCGTTTTTCCTGCTTGGCAGATATTGATGCGGCCAATGTGGAGGAGTCCGCCTATGGACTTGGCCTGCACGACAAATTGATGGGGCAAGTAAACCTTGCACTGGCCGCGCGTGCGGTACTCAAACCTGGCGGTGTCATAGTGTTGACGACGGGTACCACGAGTCGAGAACCCATCATTGGAGGCTCTTCCCTTAGCATGGTCAACGGCGCACTGGAATGCTGGGTGCGTGCTGCAGCTACAGAACTGTGCAACGGCCTGAGGCTCAATGCTGTGAGTCCTAGTCTAGTAGAAGGAACACCCGCTGCCGCCTGCGCAGCCTTTCCAGGTTTTTCACCAGTTAGCGGCGCACAAGTTGGGCTTGCTTATGTTCGATGTCTGCGCAGCGGTTTGACAGGTCAAGTGTTGGTTGTGTGATCAAACCCAAACAAACGCTTTGGCGTTTCCCATTGAATCGCATGACGCGCCGCGTCGTCAGGCACCAACTGCTCAAATAACGTGAGCAGGGGCCCGTAGTCGATGCGGGCTGGAGCTTTGAGGAACGGCCAATCCGACGCCCAAATCAGATTTTGCGGTGTGTAAGCACCCAAGAGCGCATCCACAAAAGGCTTGGCGTCCGTCCACGGATATTGTTGGTTTGAGCACTTGTTAAAGCCTGACAATTTGACTGCTGCGCGGCCTGTTTCGGCAAGCTTTAGCAAGGCTTGAAATCCTTCCTGAGCCACGCCAGTTATGGGGTTTGGCCTGCCGCAGTGGTCAAACATCAGCTTTGCACCGCTGGCCTCTAGCATTGGTTTTAAGGTCACGAATTGATCGTGCTGGACTTGCATTTGTGCCCACATATCGAGCTCTCGCAGGCTCTCTAGCAGCGGCTCAATGTCCGCGTAAAAATCAACGCCCAGCAGTGCTGCATTCATCGCAATACCCACAATGCCTTGGGCTTGCAGGTCTTGCAGTTTGCCAATGCTTGCATTATTTTTGACGACCGCCATGCCTTTGAAGCGACCTTTACCGTTGGCAATGGCAGACAACATGGCGCGGTTGTCATAGCCATAGCCCGAGTTGGGCTGAACAAGCAAGGCATGAGTAATGCCGTGGAAGTCCATCACGGATGTCAGATCGCCCGCCGTGCCTTGCTCCGCGCCAATCGGTTCGTACCAAACATCAGGTGCATAGGGGAATTGCTTGGGGTCGAGGATGTGAACATGAGAGTCAATTTTTGGTGTGTTCATACACCTTAACTATAGCGGCGATAGCGTTAAGAGTCATAAAAACTGCTTGCGGCATTTGTATTCTCTGATACCCTTAGCAAGTCTTTTTTTGAGACGAACATTCAACTTTTTCCATAGGAGAAATCATCATGGCAGCATTAAAAGGCTCTAAGACAGAGCAAAACCTGAAAGACGCATTTGCGGGCGAAAGCCAAGCCAACCGCCGTTATTTGTACTTCGCGAACAAGGCTGACATTGAAGGCCAAAACGACGTGGCATCGCTGTTCCGCTCGACCGCTGAAGGCGAAACAGGCCACGCACACGGACACCTTGAGTGGTTAGAGCAGTGCGGTGACCCAGCCACGGGTTTGCCAATTGGCTCATCGCGCCAAAACCTAGCCGCAGCAGTGGCTGGCGAAACGCACGAGTACACCGATATGTACCCGGGCATGGCCAAGACAGCACGTGACGAAGGCCATGAAGAAATCGCCGATTGGTTTGAAACTTTGGCTAAGGCTGAGCGTTCACACGCCAACCGTTACGCGAAAGCACTCGCCGAGTTGGTTGATTAATTCACCCTCTCCCTAACCCTCTCCCATTCAGGGAGAGGGGATTTTTTAGAGACGAAATATGGCAACAGAAGGTAACCTACAAGCCCCAACCAGACACGCAATTGGCTGGAAGGGTGCTGACTATTACAACGAGGATAAGTGTTTCGACGAACTCGAGCGCATCTTCGATATTTGTCACGGTTGCCGTCGCTGTGTGAGCCTTTGCGGCTCGTTCCCGACTTTGTTTGACCTCGTTGACGAATCCAAAACGATGGAAGTCGACGGGGTTGATAAAAAAGATTAT
>JANPAY010000295.1:0-3696 GCA_031430155.1 Comamonadaceae bacterium | reverse complement strand
GTGACGGCAAGCTGGGTGTTGGCGGGCGTCATGGTGCTTGCGTTGCTCTACCAAACATGGAGCAGGCGAAGCGCGAATGATCGCTATGAAACGCCGAATAATCCACTGTGGTTAGATGCACTCATTGTGCTTGTGCCATCGCTTTTAGTTTGCGGTTTTGTGGCAGCGATGAACAGCTACCAAATCCCTAGCAAAGATGCGCCGCAGGGCGTGCCCATCCCAGTGCTCATATGGGCTGGCGTGGCGCTAACCCTCTCGTTTATCGTGCACCGCACACGTTTTGGGCGCTATATTTTTGCGATGGGCGGCAACCCCGAAGCGGCTGCGCTGGTGGGTATTCCCGTGCGCCGTGTGACGCTCATGCTATTTGCGCTGATGGGTGTGCTGATCACCATTGCTGCCATGGTTTCGATTGCGCGTTTGAATGCGGGCACAAACTCGCTGGGCACAAGCCTAGAGCTCTATGTGATTGCGGCTGCGGTGATTGGCGGCGCGGCGCTGGCGGGTGGTAGCGGTTCGATTTTGGGATCGGTGCTCGGTGCACTCATCATGCAGTGCATTGATAGCGGCATGCTGCTCTTGGATGTCTCTATCGGTATGCGCTACGTCATCATTGGTCAGGTGCTGATTGCGGCGGTGGTGTTTGATGTGATTTATCGCCGTGTGACGGGAGATACGCAATGAACGCCCTAGTTGAAATGAACCACATCGGCAAAGCCTTTGGCGGCGTGCAAGCCGTGGACGACGTGAGTATCAAGCTCTATCCTGGCGAGGTGGTGGCCATCCTTGGGCACAACGGTGCGGGTAAATCGACGCTGATGAAAATGCTCGCAGGCGCGTACCCGATTGACAGCGGCGAAGTGCTCATTAACGGCGAACGCGTCAACATAAAAACGCCTGTGGATGCCCAGCGCTGCGGCATCGAGTCGATTTATCAAACGCTGGCACTGGCGGATAACTTGGATGCTGTTGCCAATTTGTTTTTAGGACGCGAGCTGCTCACGCGTTGGCACACACTGGACGATCACCGCATGGATGCGGCCGCGCGCAAAGTCTTTCACAGGCTTAATAAAAACTTTAAAAATGTACGCATCCCTGTGCGGCGTTTGTCGGGCGGGCAGCGCCAAGTGGTGGCGATCTCCCGTGCGATTTATTTCAACGCCAAAATTTTGATCATGGACGAGCCCACAGCGGCACTGGGCCCCGAAGAAACGGCGATGGTGGGGAACTTGGTAAAGCAACTCAAAGCCGAGGGCGTGGGCATCTTTTTAATTACGCACGACATGCCCGATGTGTTTGGTTTATCTGACCGTTTGGCCGTGATGAAAAATGGCAAGCTTGTTGGCAGTTACAAAACCAGTGACGTGACAGAAGACGAGGTGCTGGGCATGATCATTGCGGGCAAAGAGCCCGATGGCAAACCGCAAACGCATAGCCAATAAGCGCTGGAACTTTATGACAACCACGGGTGATCAACAACTGGTAAAGCGTATTAATCGCAGCGTCTTGCTGCGTTTGCTGCGCAAGCAAGACGGGCTGTCGCGTGCACAGCTTGCGAAAGAGAGTGGGCTTACTAAATCCACGGTGAGTTTGCTCGTGCAAGGTTTGTTGCAAGACGGTTGGTTAATAGAAGGCGATGCGAGTAATGGCAAAGGCCTTGGTCGTCCGTCCACTGCGCTGCATATCGATACCACACGCAAAGCTTTGATTGGTGTGGAGGTTGCCGTCGATACTTTGCGTGTGGTGGGGGTGTCGTTGGCGGGGCAAGTGCTCTGCGCACTCGATGAACCGCTGGTGGATACATCGCCCAGTGCGACTTGCAAGCAAGCCGCCAACTTGGTGAAGCGCATTAGCGCAGACCTTGCTGGACGTGGCCTTGCGCTGCATGGCCTTGGTGTGGGTTTGCCCGGCGCGTTTGATGAAGCAACGGGCATACTCACTTTTGCGCCGAACCTTGGATGGCGCCATGTGGATTTTGTGCCCTTGATGACCAACGCCTTAGCCAAAGCGGGAGTGCCCCCTGTGCCCGTTCATGTGCAAAACGAAGCGGATACCGCGGCTCTGAGTGAGTACGAGTTTGCCAATGGCGCAGCCAATGATTCGCTGATTTTTGTCACTTGCGGCGTAGGCGTGGGTGCAGGCATTGTGCTCAATGACCGTTTGTTTACCGGCGTGCAGGGCATGGCCGGCGAGATTGGGCACAGTATTTTGCAAGTGGATGGTGCGCAGTGTTCTTGCGGGCGACGCGGCTGTGCAGAAACTTTCTTTGGCGAACGCGTGCTGGATAAATTGAACGACCCCGCCGAGGGCGGACAGCACTTGGGATTGGTCTTGCATAACCTGTGGACGACATTTAATCCAGGCTCTTTGGTGGTGGGTGGCTCGTCAATCTCGCGCTATCCCAGGGTGGTGGACGTGGCTCGCCAAACACTGGAGCGTTACGCAAAGAGCGCTGCGATTGCGCCAGCCCCTACGGTTCGCACTGCTAGTTATGGACTTTTGGCGGCGGCCGTTGGCGCGGCAGCGCTGGTGCTACACCACGAACTCCGTCCCATGCATGAGCGCAGCTAAACACAATTACTTTTCGATAGGATTTTTATGCATTCATCATTCGCTATCTACCCTGATTTAGCAGACAAACGTGTTGTCATCACGGGCGGTGGCTCGGGCATTGGGGCTGCGTTTGTTGAAGCCTTTGTTGCGCAAGGCGCACGGGTTCATTTTTTGGATATTGCCGAAGCGGATGGCTTGGTGCTGCAAGAAAAATTGAAAGATGCCAAGCATCCGCCTCAGTTTGTGCGCTGCGACTTAACCGACTTGGACGGCGTGGTAAGCGTGTTTAATACGATTCACAAGGACGTCGGCGCAACTGATATCCTGGTGAATAACGCAGCGAATGATGTGCGGCACAACATGGGCGGAATCACCAGCGCCAAATGGGATGCCAGCATTGCGGTCAACCTCAAGCACTTGTACTTTTGCTCCCAAGCGGTGATTCCTGGTATGCGGGCGACGGGCGGCGGCGCGATCCTCAATCTAGGCTCGATTTCATGGCACTTGGCGCTTCCTAACTTGACGCTTTACATGACGGCCAAAGCGGGCATCGAGGCCATGACACGCGGTATGGCGCGTGATTTTGGTGCGGACAATATTCGGGTCAATTGCATCATTCCTGGTGCCATCAAAACGCCCAAGCAAACCTTGATGTGGCATACGCCTGGGCAGGAAGAAAAAATCTTCAATGGTCAATGCTTAAAAGTGCGCGTCGAGCCCGAAGATGTGGCGGCAATGGCGCTGTTTTTGGCCTCCAAGAGCGCGGCTAAATGTACGGGACGCGAATACTATATCGACGCGGGCTATTACGGCGACGGTGCGTAACGTGCCGCTATTGCGGCACCATGCGAAAATACTAAGTTACTTGTCTCAACCTAACTATTAGAAGCTCATCATGGAAATCGAACGCATTAACTCCCTCGGCAACACCCTCATCGACCTTGCGGCTCGTACCCACGAGCTACGGGGGTATCTTTGACTACGATAACAAAGAGCGAAAACTAGAAGACGTCTGCGCGGCGCTAGAAGACCCTGCTGTTTGGAACGACCCCAAACGCGCACAGGCACTGGCCAAAGAGCGTAAAGAGCTAGAAGGTGTGGTTCATGTGCTGGATCGTTTGACTGGCGAGATTAGCGACAACA
>JANPAY010000294.1:0-2878 GCA_031430155.1 Comamonadaceae bacterium | reverse complement strand
ACAAGATTTTGCTACCCGCGCTCAGCTTTGCCCGTAGCCGCGCGTTAATTACAAGCCAAGAAGAGGCCGTGCTAATTGCAACAGTGAAAGCGGGCATTGCCAAGGCCTTAGATCTTGAGGCCGCCATGCCAAGCATGAACGCGGCGCAGCGTTCGTACCAAATTAAAAAATTGGTAGAGCGAAAAATGCTGCAGCCGATTTCACAGGGGGCTCGCCAATACACCCTTGGTTTTGATAACAATTACCTCATTCGCGGAGTGATTCATGCGCTTTCGCAAGAGGGCTTTATTTCTGCGCCACTACAAGGGCGCTAACCCCCATACGCCTTAGCAAAAGTCAAAATCACCTCGCGCACCACTTTGCGCTGCGGCAGGGGTAGCTTCAAAAAAGCATCAAATATTTCCCGCTCGTCGTAACCAATCCCCGAGTCCCAGCGAGCTTTTCGCTCCTTGATACTGTTCGTAACTTCATCGCCAAAGTTAAGTTGCTCTGGCGCGATAGATAACCACTTTGCCAAGACCAAAATTTTGGCATGAGGCGGTATCGTTTCACCCAACAACCAGCGCCGTACACCATGCAGCGTCATCGGTTTTCCCCAATGGCGAGTATTGAATTCACGCTCTAGCACGGCTGGCTTGGGTTCGTAGCCAGCGACGATCATTGCCTCACGTAACCGATTCGCAAATTGTTGTTTTGCATTTGACATCTGGTTACGTTAAACATAAACAAATGCCACGCAATGACTTTGCTTTATAGTTACATTTTTAACGTAACTATCAATTAATTTTGTAAGGCATCAAAAATGAATAGCTCACTCCAGCGCCTCGGTGTGATTCTTGCGATTCTTGTGACCGCACTCCTTATGGGTTGCGCAGTCGTTCCTGGTGCACCTGAGGGCAGCCATGCTGAGACGGTGACGCTGGATAGCAAGGATCCGAGCGGTAACCCCATCAAACTAAAAATGATTCTGTATCTCCCACCAGGAAATGGGCCATTTGATGTGATGCTCTATGCGCATGGTGGACCCATTCGAAATAAGACATATGTCGTAAATATGCCAGAGGATTCTGCATCCCCCTTTCTAAAAAACAACATCGCTGTTGCATTCCTCATCAGACAGGGGCGTGGTGGATCTGAGGGCGACGTGTCTTTGCCTGGGTGTGTTCTACAAGAACTGTTAGTTAGCTTAGAGGAAGGCATGAAGGATATGGAGACCAGTCTTGACTACGTGAAGCAGTCCCCGCTCTTTATGGGCAAGAAAGTCTACACAGTGGGCAGCTCACAAGGAGGTATGCTCGCAGCCACACTCGCAGCACGTCATCCAGATGTCATCTCTAAAGCAGTCGCATTCGCTCCTGGGTGGATAGCTACTGGATATGTTGGTTACTGTAGCCGTACTGCCCAGCGACTACAAAACTATCTTTTTACAGATGTCATCGCGAAGAGTACTGCAGCCTCCACGCTATTTATCCATGCAAATAACGATAGCTATCACCCACCTGCATCTGTATTTGAAAGCTTTAGGCTTTATAAAACATATGGCGGTACAGGTGTGATGAAGATGTATCCAGATACACATACGCGCTATAACGATGGACATTTCATCATTCATCGACCAGATGTGTGGGAAGATGATGTGACCGCCTTTTTAGGTGTTCAAAAGCCAGTGGCTACAACGGGTTTGGGCGAGCCGCAAAAGTAGTGGGTTGGGGCGCTGAAAAAAACCTATGGGTTGTGCAAAGCGCTTCAATAACCATACAATGTACATATGATTAAATTTGAATGGGATCGCGCTAAAGCCTTGGCAAATTTAAAAAAGCATGGCATTACTTTTGAGGAGGCGCAATCCGTTTTTTACGACGATTACGCAATCCAGTTTTTTGACAACGAGCACTCAGACAACGAAGAGCGATTTTTACTTTTAGGCACGAGTTCAAACGCAAAATTATTGTTGGTTTGTCATTGCGAGCGTGATTCAGGGGATGTGCTTCGGATTATTTCAGCACGCAAGGCAACTAAGCGCGAGAGCGCACATTATTTAGGTGGGCAACTATGAAAACCGAATACGATTTATCAACCATGAAATCGCGTAAAAATCCTTATGCGTCTAAGCTTAAAAAGTCTGTCACGATGCGTTTATCGGAAGATGTGCTGACCTACTTTAAGGGTATGGCAACGCGGGCAGAAGTGCCTTATCAAAGCCTGATCAATTTGTATTTGCGGGATTGTGTTGCCCAAAGCCGCCAAGTCCAAATTGGCTGGCCTGCACAAGCAGCGTAACCTCCACCTCACCCACCACGCCCGCCCAATCACCCGCCGAGCTTTGATGAAACAGCCGCACGCTTGGATAACACGGGCTATAAACTCGGTGATCTAACCAGCGCCAGCAGCCGTTGTAGCGCGACAAAATCCATGTTGGCTTGCCCATACTGGCTGCCAAATGCGCGACCGCTGTGTCGCAAGAGATGACGAGGTCGAGATTGGCAACTAGCGCCGCGGTATCTGTCCAGTCGTTTAATTCGGCGGTGAGGTCAAGAACACCCGAGTCGGTTGACAGCTCACCGCCTTTTTGCAAACTCACCCATTGGATACCTTCCAGCCCGAACAGCGGGTTTAGATATTCAAAATCAATCGAGCGCTCGGCATCCATTTTGGCTGCCGCAGGATTGGTGGAACGCATCAAACCCGACCACACGAGGCCAATTTTTTTTGGCGCAGCATTGCTCGCTAGGCCATGTGGGGTATGGCTTGCGAGCCTATTTTTCCAATGCAACACAGCCGCATCATCGGCAAAAATATACGAGATAGGCGCAGGGATTTTGCTCACCGAATCCGTACCCAAGGCCAGCGGCAAGCTCATCATGGGGCAGTGGACATC
>JANPAY010000293.1:0-3859 GCA_031430155.1 Comamonadaceae bacterium | reverse complement strand
CTATTGAGGCCTCGGCCACGCGCTGGGGCACTTTTGTGGGGCCGTTGCTGACAGAGCTCATTGGCATCCCCGCACTGACACCCTACGCGGGTGGTTGGTGCGGCAACGAGCTGTACGACGCGGCGTTTTCACCCGACATTCGAGCTTTGGTGCAGCGCAAAACCGAGGCGATGGGCAAGGCACTTTATCAGCGTGGTTACCGAGGCTACTTTGAGCTGGACTACTTGATCGATCAAGACAGCGGGGACGTGTATTTGGGTGAATTGAATGCACGTATCACAGGCATTAGTGCCATGACCAATCTATCTGATTTCAGTGCGCAGACAGTGCCGCTATTTTTGTTTCATTTGCTGGAATATGACCGCGCGGTAGAGCTCGATTTGGATGTGAACGCATTTAATCAATCCATGCTGAAGTCGGGTGCAAAGGGTGTGTCAGCGCAGATCATTCTGAAGCAAACAGAAGAAATGTTGCAGATGGTGACCGAGGCCCCCGTCTCGGGCGTTTATGCCATGAACGATGCGGGCAAGCTTGAGCTTAAGCAAGCGGGATATGACCGCCGCGCAGCATTGGCACCTAACGAAGCCTATATTTTGCGCATCATGGCCCAAGGTGAATACGCCTACCAGGGGGGGGACTTAGCCATCATGTTTGTCAATACCGTGATTCGAACGTCTACGGGACAACTGAGTGCGGAGGGTCAGCGTTGGACAGATGCCCTGAAGCAGTGCTTTGGTTTTCGGCATTTGACGCAGGAAGAGCGTGCGTTAGTGGAGCAAACGCACAATCCCGCCCATATGAAAAGTGAGCGCGTGGCATGACGTTTTACGTGCAAAAACGCTTCCAAGCGATCGAGGAATCTCGACCTGCCCAGCAGTGGTTGGCGCACTATCAGGTGGCCATGCCAGCCTATCGACGTTGGTTTGCGAGTGAAGGGGAACTCAAACGTCCAAGCCTTTTGGCTTGCCGCGAAGCTTTGCAAACTTACATGCCCGAGTTTGTACCCCTATGGGAGAGCCTCATTGCGCTGACGCAGGCTAACGAGCAAGACGCGCGGCTACTCAGTTTTTATTGCCCAGCGCCTTACCTCTCGGGCTGCGCTCAAGCGGTGTGGACGCGTTATTCCCCTATCTTGGTGCGCAATTACGATTACGCCCCTGATTTTTGCGAAGGGCGGATCATGAAAACCCGCTGGCACGGCACATCGGTCATCGCATCGACCGATTGCTTGTGGGGCGTGTTAGACGGCATGAATGAACACGGCTTGTCGGTTTCCTTGTCGTTTGGCGGCAAAGAAGTGGTGACCGAAGGCTTTGGCATCCCCATCATTTTGCGCTACGTTTTAGAGTTTTGCACGACAGTGGATGAAGCCGTTAAGGTGCTGTGCCGTGTGCCGGCGCACATGGCCTACAACATCACGCTACTGGATGCTTACGGACAGGTGCGCACTGTGGAGTTGATGCCTTTCTCGCCCCCGCAAGTGACCTACAAACCGCTAGCGGTTAATCATCAAGGTGACTTTGAACTCACGAACTATGCCGTTTTTTCTAACTCGTATGAGCGGCAGCAATTTATTTTGAGCAAACTCTACGACCCTTTGACCAATATTGAATCGTTCGTAAATGCCTTTGAATATAGCCCGCTGTTTACTTCCAACTATGCGCAAGGTTTTGGCACTTTGTACACGGCTATCTATAACCCACAGCTACGTGCAATGGAATATCGATGGCCCAATCGACTGCGGATGTATCAATCATTTGCGTCGTTTGAGCCTTCCGAGTTGTGGGTAGATTTGGCATGTTGACTTTATTGCGGCGGCATATCTTAAAAATGCTGGAGGAGGTTGCTCGCGGCTATGCGTGGATTGCATTGCTGCCGTCATGGACGGCAGGCGCACTGCTCGCACTGCTCACTTTTACGCAACCCGTGATAGGTGCGGTTGGACTCGTGGGTGCCATCTCTGCGTGGTACGCCGCGCATATCGCGGGGGCTGATGCTGGCGAGCGTCCTGTCTGCGTTTTTAACGGTTTGCTCAGTGGACTTTTTTTAGCGCATGTTTGGCAGCTTGGCTTTAGCGTGATGGCATTGACACTGATGGGCGGCGTTTTTTCAGGCTGGCTCACCGTGGTGCTTGGGCGCTTGTCTTGGTCCTTGGTTCGCGTGCCTATTTTGAGCTTTCCTTTTGCCATTGTCGCCATGCTGACGCTGGCGGCTAGCGGTAGTTTGACCACGCTGCATCCTAGCCTCTATGGCGCGCCGCTAGATCTTTTTGGTACGCAGGCGGATAAATTTTTGGCAGCTATTGGCAATCTGTACTTTATGCCCATACCGCTGATTGGATTGGCGATTGTGATCATCATGCTGGCGTATTCGCGCTACTACTTAGTGCTAGCCCTCGTTGGCTATGGTGCGGCCTGGGCTTGGTTCAAAATGCTAGGCGCTGCACCAGAGCACTTAGCCAACACGGCTTGGGATAGCAATGCTATTTTGGCTGCGCTATTGGTGGGAGGATTGTTTGCTACGCCGTCTTGGACGACCGCCGCTTTGGCGACATTGGCCGCCGTCATGTCCGCTTGGTTGGCGCTTGCGTTAGGGCGTATTTTTGATACTGCGCACTTAGTGCCATTTTCAATTCCATTTATTTTGGCCGCGTGGCTGGTGCTGTATGCCGCTGTCCACAACATTCGGATGTCTAGTCTTTTTAATCTACTCGTACCAGATTTTCCCGAGCGTTCATTTGAGCGCGCACAGGTGAGCAAATCCCGGGTAGGCAAACCTGGCAGTGTGCCGTTAGCACTGCCGTTTATGGGTTTGTGGACGGTGTCGCAGGGCGTGTCGGGGGCATATACCCACCGCGGCATTTGGCGTCATGCGCTGGACTTTATTGTGATCAAGCAAGGTAAGAGTTTTGCTGGGCAAGGGCAGCATCTTGAAGACTTCTACGCCTACAACCTTCCCGTTTTATCGCCCGCGTTTGGCCAGGTGTGGCGTGTCGTCAACGATGTCCCCGACAACATGCCTGGCCGCGTCAACGTGGCGGCTAATTGGGGGAATTTCGTCACGATCAAGCTGGCCGATGGGAAGTTTGTTTTGCTGGCGCACCTTGTGCCGGGCTCTGTGGCTGTGCTGCCGGGGGCATGGCTCAAACCAGGCGACGTTATAGGCAGATGCGGCAACTCAGGTCGCTCACCGCAGCCGCATATTCATTTGCATGTGCAGACGGGTGATGAGCTGGGTTCGGCGACTACGCCATTCCATTTGGCGAGTGTGATGATGGGGACGCCCGAGCAGGCGGCAAGGTATGAGCTAGCAGTTGTACCCAAAGAGCAGTCCAGCTTGATGAGCGCGGCTGCGGGAGAAGTTCGTCCTTTCTATTTGCTAGCGGGGCGTGGCCTGCGTTATACGGTGGTTAAAAACGAAGTCGTCAATGCGGACTGGACCTTGCACTGCGAGGTCGATGAACTCGGCCGTTTAGTTTTAATTTCTAGTGGCGGTGGGCGCTGCTTTGCCGAGTCCACGTGGGCGGTCTTTTCTTGCTTTGAAAGGCATGGCAGTGCCGATCCGTACTTTGATCTTTGGCTCTTAGCCTGCGGCTTTAGCCCTGCCTCTTTTCAGGTTGAAAGTTGGCAAGACCACCAAGTGCCTGCACGGCTGCTGCCCAATGGGGTAGTGCGAGGACTAGCGTTTGTGCTTTGGCCGTGGGCAGCATTTGCTCGTGGCAACTATCAACGCCAATGGGATGAAAAAGTACAAGCATGGCGATTGCAGTCAAGCCACGTGCAAAAGCTCTCAGGCATTCAAATCAAAACAGAGGCACTCATTGCGCCGCAATTGGGCTGCTCGCACATCACGGCAAAGG
>JANPAY010000292.1:0-1932 GCA_031430155.1 Comamonadaceae bacterium | reverse complement strand
GGCAACAAAAAGTTTGATGCACAAGCCGTTGCCGAGACCAAAGGCAAGCACGTGCCCGAGGTTGCATTTGGCACGAGTCGTCACGAATATTGGAAAACGCTCACGTGGACGATGCCTAAAGGTGCGCCTTACGCCGAGCCCCATTTGCCGCCCAAATTGCCTGAAGCCCATGTACTGGTGGGTTCGCCATTTGAAGTGACGACGGGCATGAGCGCGCCTGCCAACTTCCGTATCAGCTAAAACTTAAAACTCTAGGTTGTCGATGAGCCGGGTCTTGCCAAGCCGCGCCGCGCCAAGTACGACCCACGGCTCGCGCTTCAAAGGGTCAATGCTCTCTAAGCCATGCTGCGTGCGGACCGTGAGGTAGTCTGGCTGCCAACCCTTATCCCGCATGGCTTCTAGAGCATCGGCTTCAATTTTTTGCATATCTGCGTTTGGTGCTTGCGCCGCATTTGCCATAGCGCGAAGTGTTTTTGATAGCGCTGTTGCCGCTTGGCGCTCCTCAGCGCTCAAATAGCGATTGCGCGAGCTGAGCGCGAGGCCATCCTCGGCGCGTAGCGTCTCGCCTGCCAAGATTTGAATCGGAAGCGCAAACTGGCGAACCATGCCTCGAATGACGGCAAGCTGTTGATAATCTTTTTTGCCAAACACCGCCACATCGGGTTGCACAATTTGAAACAGCTTCATCACCACGGTGCAAACACCTGTAAAAAATCCAGGGCGAAATTCGCCTTCCAATTTATCCGCGAGTTCTGGTGTGGGATGAACTTTGTAGGTTTGTGGTTCGGGATAAAGCTCGGCCTCATTCGGGGCGAACAAGATGTCGCAGCCCGCGCTAGATAAGGCTTGCACATCGTCATCCCATGTGCGAGGGTAGGAGTCAAAGTCTTCGTGCGGTAAAAATTGCAAGCGGTTAACGAAGATGCTGGCGATGACTAAATCGCTATTCGCCTTGGCTTGTTTGATGAGTGCTAAATGCCCTGCATGGAGGTTGCCCATCGTGGGAACTAAGCTCCGCTTCAACTGCCGTCGCTCGTTTAAATAAGTGCGCAGCTCTAAGATGGTGTGGAAGATTTTCATTTAACGACTTTGTGGATTCCCGCCTTCGCGGGAATGACGCTCTGCTACCAAGCGTGCAATTTATTATCAGGGAAGCTTTTGTCTTTCACCGCCGCCACATACGCAGCAAACGCACCTTGAATGCTGTGGTCGGCATTGCGCTCGTCCGCCATAAAGTTATGTACAAAGCGCGGCATCTTGCCAAGGTTCATGCCCAGCATGTCGTGCAGAACCAGCACTTGCCCGTCGCAATCGACGCCCGCGCCAATACCAATCGTGATGCAGGTCGTGAGTAATTTTGTGAGCTTGGCTGCCAGCTCGGCAGGTACCATTTCCAGCACCAAGAGCTGCGCGCCTGCGGCTTCTAGCGCCAATGCATCGGCAATCAATTTATCCGCCGAAGCCTCGTCTTTGCCTTGCACGCGGTAACCACCTAGCGCATGCACGGTTTGCGGTGTGAGGCCCAGGTGCGCACACACAGGAATACCGCGTTCGACTAAAAATCGCACCGTCTCGGTTGTCCAGCCACCGCCTTCTAACTTGACCATGTGCGCGCCCGCTTGCATCAGCACGCTAGCGCTTGCAAAGGCTTGCTCAGGCGAGAGGTGATACGCGCCAAATGGCAGATCTCCTAGCAGCCACGCCGTACCCTGACCACTGGCCGTCATGCGATGCAAGCCGCGCGAGACGCTCTCGACGTGGTAGCGCATCGTCTCCAAAGTCACCCCCAGCGTGCTGGGCAAACCTTGGCAGACCATGCCCAGCGAGTCGCCGACCAAGATGCACTCCACACCGCCCGCATCGGCGACTGCTGCAAAGGTGGCATCGTAGGCCGTGACCATCGTGATCTTTTCGCCGCTTTTATGCAGCGCC
>JANPAY010000291.1:0-1752 GCA_031430155.1 Comamonadaceae bacterium | reverse complement strand
CCAACTTAGCCACGCCCTCAGTACGCGCAAAATCTAGACTCATGCGCTGAACAAGCATGGCCTGTGCACGATCTTTAACCGCGTCAAAAGGAAGTGTCTGAGCTGGGGTGTAGGTCGCAATACGGCCGGCAACCAGTTGATTGCCCCCCATTTCAACAGCTTCTGTATTCCGTTTTTTATCAATAGCATCAGATGAAAAAAGAACACTTAAAAATTTAGTATTGGCAAGTGCACCACGAACGTTCGGTGATGCTTGACGAGCTACGTTTTGTGCGGTCTGGATCTCAAGCTTGAGTTTGTCAGCTACAGGTTTTAGACTATCTGATTGCTCGTAAACCGTATTCGTAAATACTTCAGCTGCTTCGGCAAATTTTTTCTGTGCCATTTGCTTCTTGAGCTCTGCTTCTATCTCTGGCTTCATTTCCGCAAAACTACGTTTTTTGGGTAATTTAATTTCTGTTAATTGAATGATGTGATAACCAAAATCAGATTCAACCACTTCGCTTAATTGCTTAGGCTGCATAGCAAACACTGCATCTTCAAACGGCTTGACCATAGATCCTCGCGCAAAGAAACCTAAATCACCACCGTTTGCGGCAGAAACTGGGTCTTGTGAGTTTTTCTTAGCTAAATCAGCAAAGCTGGCAGAAGATTTCTTGATCTGTGCAAGCAAGCTTTCTGCTTGTTTTTGAGCTTTTAATCGATCTGCAATCGGGGCGGACTTCGCCGCCGCAATCAAAATATGGCTCGCCTTACGTTCTTCAGAACCACTGAGCCTGTCGCCATTTTGTTCGTAATAGCTTTTGACGTCTGATTCATTTAGGGTTATTGATTTTTTGATGCTCTCAACATCGAGGATCACATATTGAATAGATGCTTTTTCAGCCGCCAGGAATAGAGGTGCGTTACTCTTATAAAAAGCTTCAATTTCGGCATTTGAAGGTGTAATTTTTTTTGCAAAATCTTCTGGTGCAAATTTCAAGATTTGAATTTCGCGTTTTTCAAAATAAGCATTCAAGGCCACATCAGCCAAACTAGCGGGAACCATGCCACTAACGGCAAGGCTTTGAAGGACTTGTTGAACCGACAAGTCTGAACGCACACGCGCCTCAAAGCCTTGTGGCGTCAAGCCTTGCGGCGCAAGTAATTCCTTGTATTTGGCATCATCAATTTTTCCGTTCGGTAGGCGTAGCGCCGCCAGCACTGGGTTTTGCAGCAGCTCGGAGGCCAACTTCTGATCACTCACCCCCAAATGCAACTTTTGAGCTGCCGTTGCTAGCACCCGGCGTTTGACCAACTGCTCAAGCGATGCATATTTGAACTCACTAGTATCGAAAACTTTAGGATCCATCGTTGGTGCGCTTTGACGAATACGTTCCACATCGTCTTTGACTGCCGCGTCCCATTCAATCTGTCCGATTTTTCGCCCATCAACAATGGCGACCGTCTCGCTTTTCTCGCCCATGGAACTAAAACCTTCAATGCCAAACAAAAAGAAGCCAGGCAAAATAAAGACGAACATCAGCAATTGAATCGCTTTGTTATGGGTACGAATGAAATCAAACATGATGTAGCTCAAAAAGTAAAAAGGCGAACCTCAGTTCGCCTAATGAATTATCAATCAAAACGTGGTGAGTGCTAACGGGGTCGAACCGCTGACCTACGCCTTGTAAGGGCGCCGCTCTACCAACTGAGCTAAGCACCCACGCTGAAATTATTTATTCAGTGCTTCTTTCAGACCTTTACCAGGAC
>JANPAY010000290.1:0-1789 GCA_031430155.1 Comamonadaceae bacterium | reverse complement strand
CAGCCGGGTGTTCATCTCCAAAAAATAGAAGCTCTGGTCCTTGCCGACGACGAACTCCACCGTGCCGGCCGACTGGTAGTTCACGGCTAACGCCAGCGCCACCGCCTGCTCGCCCATCGCCTGGCGGGTGGCCTCGCTGATGAAGGGCGACGGCGCCTCTTCGATCACCTTCTGGTGGCGGCGCTGGATGCTGCACTCGCGCTCGTTGAGATAGACGCAGTTGCCGAAGGCATCGCCCAGCACCTGGATCTCGATATGGCGCGGGCTTTCGACGAACTTCTCGATGAACACCCGGTCGTCACCAAAGCTGTTGCGCGCCTCGTTGCGGCAGGCGGTGAAGCCTTCGAAGGCCTCACCCTCGTTGAAGGCCACCCGCAGGCCCTTGCCACCGCCGCCGGCGCTGGCCTTGATCATCACCGGGTAGCCGATGTCACGGGCGATCTGCACCGCGCGCTCGGCGCTCTCGATGGCCGCGTTCCAGCCCGGAATGGTGTTGACCTTGGCTTCGATGGCCAGCTTCTTGGACGCGATCTTGTCGCCCATCGCGGCGATGCTGTAGTGCTTGGGGCCGATGAAGGTGATGCCCTCTTCTTCCACCCGCCGGGCAAAGGCCTCATTCTCGGACAGGAAGCCGTAGCCCGGGTGCAGCGCCTGCGCACCGGTGGCCTTGCAGGCAGCGATGATCTTGTCGGCCACCAGATAACTCTCGCGCGAGGCGGCCGCGCCGATGAACACCGCCTCGTCGGCAAGGTCCACATGCAGCGCGTCGCGGTCGGCCTCCGAATACACCGCCACGGTGGCGATGCCCATCATCTTGGCAGCCTTGATCACTCTGCAAGCGATCTCGCCGCGGTTGGCGATCAGAATTTTAGTGAACATCAATGGTCTCCATGAAACAGTCTGTCCAGTTGTGTGGCCGTGGTCACCAGCAGCACCTGCTGCCATGCGTCCCGGCGATTGATTTCGAGACGGACGATTTGCGCACCGCCGCCTGCCGTCCGGCGCTTCCGGATCAGCTGGATGCGTCCGAACTGTCCGCCATGCCGCTCAGCGAAGCGCGCCAGTCCGAACTTCCGCTCCCGCGTGGCCTTGGTCCATTCGGCAGTGATGCGCTCAAGCAGGCGGGCATCGGCCACCTGGGCGATCAAGTCGTGGTGCGCAGCCATGGCTTAGGGCACCAGCGTCATGCCGGCGGCCTTGGCTGCGCCCTGGTCGAAGGTCATCGTCGTCGTGCAGCCCGCAGCGGCAGCCGTGCGCTCGATCAGGGCATCGGCGAAGTCGGCGCTGCCGGATGAAAACCGGGCCAGTGCCTGTAGTACCAGGTCGGCACGGTCGATCACCAGTTCCTTGCTGCGCAGCAGGGTCTCCAGCACCGCGGCCAGTTGTGCGCGTGGGAGCTTGTAGCCGGCACCCAGCACCCACGCCAGTTCGACCAGGGCGACCACGGGCACGAAGCCCGGCTCGTCGACGCTCAACGACTCAATCAGGCGGCTGGCGCGCGATGACTGGCGCGCATCGTCCTGCAGCACGTAGCGCACCAGCACGTTGGTGTCCAGCCCGATCACTTCGAGCGCCCCGACCGCAACCCGGCCTTGGCGCCCTGTTCGGCAATCACGCGGTTCATGTCCTCGATCGAGAGTGTGCGCGTGGGCTTGCCGAGCATGCCCTTCAACTCGCGCACCGAGCGCGTGGCGGCCACCAGTTCGAAGCGGCCGGGCTGGATTTCGACAAACTCGACCCGGTCGCCGGTTTGCACGCCCAGCGTGCGGCGCACGTCGGCGGGGATGGT
>JANPAY010000289.1:0-2027 GCA_031430155.1 Comamonadaceae bacterium | reverse complement strand
TTCCTACGCTTGAAGCCTAGTGAGAGAACAGCCGCTCTGACGATGCTGGCCGACGATTGACGCTGCCGTCACGGCGCCAGCCTAACCCTTCTTGCCCTTGGGCGCATCCTTGGCGGGCTTGGGGACCTCCTTCTTAGGCTTCTTCTTTTCACGGTTCGATTTCTGCTCGCCTTTGGCCATGTCGGGATCCTCTCTTTGTTAGTAGGGGACGTCTTTGGTTAGTAGGGGACGTCTTTGGCGGTATGGATCGTCTTTGACGGTACGCAACGATGTCAAGATCGTCGTACGACTGGCTTCAGTCTACATCTCAGCGTCGGCCTTGTCGCTGCCTGGAATGTAGCTGGTCTGGTCGGGTCCCAACCAGATTGACCCGGCCATCCGTGCAGCTTCGGTCCGGCGCTGCACCAGTGCGTCCAGCCGGTGCGGAGCCAGCGCGACGTGAAAATCGTGGTGGTCGGGCCTTAGCTTCGATGCGACAAGGCGCCGCACGGCCCCCAGGCGCTGGCGCACAGTGGGCGGCCCGGGCAGGCGGGCCGTGACAGACAGCTCGCCGTAGGCGCCATTGATCAGCATGGATGCGCCCGAGCTCCGGGCAACGTCTTGAAAGCAGCTGGTCAGGCAATGCCGGTTGCTGAGCAGCGGAATTTCGGCCGCCGCCAGCACCTGGGGTGCCGGACGATAGGGATCGGCATCAGGACCGGGGCAGACCGGTTCGATTGCAATGCGATTCTGAACGGCTACGGCCTGAGCGAACGCGTATTCGTCCGCAATCCCCGAGCCGGGCGGCGCGACCGAGCAGAGCGCGATGGGCGGTTCTTCCAGTTCCTGCGCCGCGAGTGCTGCCAGAAGCGATGAATCGAGGCCGCCGCTGAGCAGGATCGCGGCGCGGCGGGTCATGCCCAGCCGTTCGCGCAGCACGTGCCGCAATGTGACCTCCAAGGCGGCAAGTGCATCGCCTGCATTGCCGGGAAAGTGGTGCTGGGGAACCATTAGCTCGGCGCAGCCACGCTGCACCGCTCCGTTGGTCGTGAACACTACGCTGCCAGCCGGGGGGATCTTCTCGATGCCGCGGAAAATCGAGCGCGCACCGATCATTTGGCGCAGTTCATAGCGGCCCAGCGACAAGCCAATTGCCTCGGAATCAGGTTCGCCATCGACCCAATCGAGGTCGCGCAAGGCCATCGCATCGGGGGCGAACGCCAGCCTTGCGCCGCTGGCCGCGAAGAACAGCCGGTCACGTGCTGTTGCCGCTTGCACCAGCCAGACCGGACCATTTGTTTCGCTGTGGTAGAGCGACCACTCGCCCAGCATTTCGGCGGGGGTGTCTTTACCGAATCGCGCCAATGCTGCGCGTGCGATCACTGCTGGGGTAGCGTCAGCGGGCATTCCGAGCCGAGCCGCCAGTAAGGCATGATCGGCGATCCAGCCGGTCAGGATCGTCTGCCCGCCCCGATCGCTAAGCGCGTCAACCAGTCCGGGATCCTGCGCATCGCGACCTATTATGGTGCGATCGCGGTCAGTCTCGGGCAAGCCAAGCCGCGCCGCATCGCCGCGCGCTATCGGCGCACCACCCGCGTGGACCAGTCCCCACAGTCCTGACGCGGCAGGATCAGCCATGGCGCAAAAAGCCAGCGGCCTTGTCTATCGGCTTGGGTGCGATAGAGCGCAGCATATGGAACCGGTCTTCGACAAGGACATCCGCCGCGCGATCCGCGTCAGCCTCGCGCGCGAATCCTACGCGCAGGGCACTGTCCGGATCGCCCGCAACGATCTGCGCGGGTACTGGTGGCTGGTTACGACGCATCGCGGCCTTTTCGCGGTATCGCCTGACGGGATCGAACTTGTTTCGCATGGCTGGTACTTCGGCATAGATCGCCACGACAGTCATATCTACCTGTATGAGAATTGCGGACTGCGCGATCGCACCGCCAATATGGGGCGGATTGTCCGCTTCGATTGGGACGGCGGGCAGCTGTCCGATCCGCGAGTGCTGGTGACCGGCCTGCACAGCAATGCCCACCAGCTCA
>JANPAY010000288.1:0-3091 GCA_031430155.1 Comamonadaceae bacterium | reverse complement strand
TCGTGCGGCTCGGCCTTGTAGAGCAAGGACAAAATCATGGCGTTGATGCCGACCGACTTGCCCGATCCTGTTGTCCCTGCTACCAAGCAATGCGGCATCTTGGCAAGATCGGCCACCACGGGCAAGCCAGCAATGTCTTTGCCCAGTCCCATCGTCAGCAAGGATTTGGCATCGTTGTATTCATTCGCACCCAAAATTTCGGACAGCTTAATCATTTGCCGCTTGGCGTTAGGTAGCTCCAGCGCCATGCAATTTTTGCCGGGAATTGTCTCGATCACACGAATGGATACGAGACTGAGTGACCGCGCCAAATCTTTTGCCAAGCCCACAATCTGGGAGCCTTTCACGCCTGTGGCGGGTTCGATTTCGTAGCGTGTGACCACAGGGCCTGGCATGGCGGCAATCACGCGCACGTCTACGCCAAAGTCTTTGAGTTTTTTCTCAATCAGGCGGCTGGTCATCTCTAACGTTTGCGTCGAGACAGACTCTTGCTTGGCGAGCGGCGCATCTAGCAAATCAACACGCGGTAGTTGCTTGCTGGTCTCGTCCATGAAAAGCGCATGCTGGCTTTCGCGCACCACACGTTTGCTAATGGGCGCAGGTTTTGGTTTTTGTACCGCCAAGGTGGGCGGGGTCAAAAAGTCGGATTCTTCGCTCGGCACCATCTCTGACTCATGCAATTGACTCACCGCGACTCGATCATGAAGCACTTGCACCTCGCGCTCTCGAGCAGCCTCAAGGCCAAGCTCCACATCACGTAGCGCGTCCACGCGTCTGCGTTTGGCATTACGCAAGTCTTCTAGCTTTGCACCGAGTTGCTCGGCAAGCGACAACCAACGAAAAGAAAGCGACCATTGCAAAACCACCAACCAACCGCATAGCAAAACCAAGACCAACGTGGCTTGGTGACGGGCAAGCATGGGTGCGCCCTTCAACATAAGACTTGCCAACATGCTGCCGAGAACGCCGCCAGCTTGACTTGGTAGTCGCGTATCCAGCGATTGACCCACCAACCACTCGATCATGCTGCCAAGCAAAATTAAGACAAACGTCGATGTCAGTGCTAAGCGCGAAGGCTTTCGAACTGACCAAAAGCGATAGATGAGCAAAAAGATGGGTAGCACGAGCATCGACCAGCCCGCTATGTAGAGTGTGATGTCAGAAACATAAGCACCGAGGCTACCCAACCAGTTGTAGCTATGAGCTTGCGTAGCACTGTTTGCGTGGCGACCGCTGGTAGACCAAGCCATATCGCTCATGGAGTGACTCAGCAGCGCAACCAGCCAAGCCAGCAATAAAGCCGTACCTAGCACACGTTGTAACCTAAGCGGAAATTTCATAGCTGCATAAAATGGGTGAATCAATCATCTTCCCCTAGTTTACTCAACCCAAGCATCACCATGACCGCCACCACCGCAACCAAACACGCCAAAGTTCTCATTCTCGGATCAGGCCCTGCGGGCTATACAGCCGCTGTCTACGCCGCTCGCGCCAATTTGAATCCTGTGCTCATCACAGGCATCGCTCAAGGCGGACAACTCATGACAACGACTGAAGTGGACAACTGGCCAGCAGACGTGATGGGTGTACAAGGGCCTGAGCTGATGCAGCGCTTTCAAGAGCATGCCGAGCGCTTTAAGACCGAAATCATTTTTGATCACATCAATAAAGTCGATTTTTCTAAGCGCCCTTTTACTTTGACTGGCGACAGCGACTCCTATACCTGCGACTCGCTCATCATCGCTACGGGCGCATCGGCTAAGTACCTCGGTTTGCCGTCTGAGAGTGAGTTCATGGGACGCGGCGTGAGTGGCTGCGCCACTTGCGATGGTTTCTTCTACAAAAACGAGCTTTGCTGCGTGGTGGGCGGTGGCAATACGGCTGTAGAAGAAGCGCTGTATTTATCCAACATTGCAAAGAAAGTCTATTTGGTACATCGCCGCGATAAATTCAAAGCCGAAGCAATCTTGATTGACAAACTGATGGATAAAGTCGCAGCTGGCAAGATTGAGCTAAAAACCTTCCAAACCCTAGACGAGGTGCTGGGCGATCAGTCAGGCGTGACGGGCATTCGACTCAAAAGCACGAAAGACGGCTCAACGGAAGACGTGACGCTCAAAGGTTGCTTCATCGCCATCGGCCATGCGCCCAATACTGAGATTTTTGACGGACAGTTAGAAATGGCTGGCGGCTATATCGTGACGCAGTCAGGCCTCAAAGGCTTTGCCACGCAAACCAGCGTGCCAGGTATTTTTGCAGCTGGCGACGTGCAAGATCACATTTACCGCCAAGCGATTACTAGCGCAGGCACGGGCTGTATGGCGGCGCTCGATGCGCAGCGGTTTTTGGAGCAGTAACTGAATATCTGCTACGTATTTATGCGCTCAATCAAAAGCCTCCCACAGTCTTCTAAAATCAATTTTTTACACACCATAAAAATATGACGTACTGCAAAATCATTTTGTCGCATCGTGCAACTCGTTTTTTCGCCGTTTGCGCGCTCTGCCTGCTGTGGTTTTTCCCCTCTATCAGTTTTGCTCAAAAAAGCCAGCCCATAACTGTAGACGTTGGCATTTTTTTAAATAGTGTGCCATCGGTCGCTCTAAAAGAGCGCAAGTTTCAAGTTGATTTCAACATCTGGTTTCGCTGGGAAGGCAATGGCGTAGAAGCTGTCGATAACTTTTCAATTGAAGATGGACAAATTGATTTAAAGGAAGAGTTGATCAAGAAAAAGGTAAATGGTGTCAATTACAGCTTGTACAAAGTACTCGCCACCCTGCACAACAACTTCGATTTAGCCAAATATCCACTCGACGACCATGCCTTGCATATCCGCATTAAAAATCCACGTTTAGGTAGTCATGATCTCCTCTACCGTGCGGACATCACCAACTCCAACGTCAGTAAGCATGTGCATGTTCCTGGTTGGGATGTCACGCACTTTGATGTGGCGACTTCTTTAGAAAAAGATCCGTTCAACTATGGTGATATCGGCGGATCAAAAGCAGCGGAAGCTCAACACGCTGAATTTGCCTTCACAACGGACATTCGTCGCAATGGCTATGGTAATTTTTTCAAATTATTCTCCATG
>JANPAY010000287.1:0-2936 GCA_031430155.1 Comamonadaceae bacterium | reverse complement strand
TATTCAGCTGGGCGAAGCGCAAGAAGTTGAGGCCACGCAGGGTGATGGCGTGATTGAAGCTGAGCGCAAGCTAAACGCACTACGCGAGCAGCACCGCGCGATTGAGCGCCAACAGCAAGAAGCAAGCTTCCAAGGCCGCAGCTTGGTAGCGCGCAAAGAAGAGCTGGCACGAAATATCGCACTGGGCATTGCGCAAACGGCGAACCTGACACGTGAGCACGAGCAATTGGATTTGGATTTGCTGCGCATGAACGATGCTGCCGCGCAATCGGGCCTGCAGGCCGCTCTGGCCTTAAAGTTGGAGCGCGAAACTACCCTTGCTGCCAAACGCAGTTTGTATGACGATCTTTCGCAAAAACTACGCGCCACGGATGAGCGCCGCATGGGCGCCGAGCGTGCGCTTGATCCGCAGCGCGGTCGTATTTCTGATTTGCAATTGAAAGAGCAAGCGACACGCCTTGGGGCGCAGCAGTACGAGCAATTGCTCTTGGATGCGAAGGCTGATTTAGATGCGGTTGAAGCTAGTATCACGGCGGGAAGCGTGAAGCTGTGGGGCTTGGCGGGCGAAATCGAGCGACTGAACCAAGCGATTTCAAGCTTAGGCGCTATCAATTTGGCTGCTCTGGATGAGCTGATATCGGCGCGTGAGCGCAAAACATTCCTAGATTCGCAAATGGCGGATTTGACGGAAGCGCTCACCACGCTGCAAGACGCGATTAAAAAGATTGATGCGGAAACACGCGATTTGCTGGGGAATACGTTTAATCAGGTCAACGAACAGTTTGGCCTGATGTTCCCCAAACTCTTTGGCGGCGGCCAAGCAAAACTGATGATGACGGGCGAAGAGATTTTGGATGCGGGTATTGCCGTGATTGCACAACCACCAGGTAAGAAAAACCAGACGATTCATTTGCTCTCAGGCGGCGAAAAAGCGCTCACAGCTATCGCACTCGTCTTTGCAATTTTTATGCTGAATCCCGCTCCGTTTTGCTTGCTGGACGAGGTCGATGCGCCGCTGGATGATGCCAACACTGAGCGCTACTCCAAATTGGTGGCGAGTATGTCCGAGCAGACGCAGTTCTTGTTTATTAGTCACAACAAAATTGCCATGGAAATGGCCAAGCAATTGATTGGCGTGACGATGCAAGAGCAAGGCGTGTCGCGCATTGTGGCGGTGGATATGGAAGCGGCGACCTCAATGCTAGATGCGTAAACTAAGCGCATGAGTATTCGCATTCAACTCCTGCTAGTCGGCCTTGTTGTCCTTGCGTATTTGGGTGCACGCTGGTGGTGGTTGGAGCGCAAGCTAGAGCAAAAACCAGCATCAGAAACAGATGATGGTCTACAGGCCACATCTGGATTGCCTCCCGAGAGGCTTGAGCCCACGATGTCCAGCCCGCTTGGCCTAACGGATAGCACTCCCGCTCAGCCCTCCCTAGCACCGTCTCCTGAATTTGCGGCACTGTCTTTGGCGGCACCCGAGCGCCGTCCCGTACTGCACCCACAAATCGACTGCATCGCCATGCTGGATATGGATGAAGCCTGCACGGGTGATTTTGCTTTAAATTTACTGCCCACGACGAGACGCGTTGGTTCGAAGACTTGGCGCGTGGAGGGCTACAACAGCCAAACCAAGGCTTGGGAGCCTGTGCTCGCTGGGCAAACTTACGATTATTTTCAAGCGGGCATTCAACTCGTCAATCGCAATGGTGCTTTAAACGATGTGGAGTTCTCTGAGTTTGTAGCCAAAGCCAGCCAATTGGCAGAAAGCCTAGGCGCTTCGGCTGACTTTCCTGAGATGCTCTCTGAAGTGGCTCGCGCTAAAGAACTCGAGCAATTCACGTTGGCACACGACATTCGGTTGTCACTCAATCTTCACGCCAAACGTGCGGCTTGGAGCTTTGCTTATTTGCAGCAGCACGTGCAGCGCGCGGGCTTTGTGGCAGGCGTGATCCCCGGGCGTTGGGTGCTGGGTTCGTCCGAGCACGAACTGATTGCGCTCACGATTGATTCCCAAGCCGCAATGGCAGACGATGTGGAGGCTGTGCCGATTCGCAAACTGACCTTGCTTTTGGATGTGCCGCAAGTGGCTAGGGGTGACGCACGCATTGGTAAACCTTTTGATGCCATGTGCGATGTGGCGATTCGCCTGTGTGCGGGTATGGAGGCCGCGATCGTGGATGAGCAAGGTCTCGCGGTGGACGTGCAAGCCTTGCAGCGCACAGCCTCTGAATTAGAAGCCGTTTATGACCGCTTGGATAACGTGGGCTTGTCCGCAGGTTCAGCTCTAGCCAAGCGTTTGTTTTCATGAGTCCACAAACTGAGATTGCATCCCTGCGTGAGCAGTTGCATCGCCATGCTCATGCCTACTATGTGCTGGATGCGCCAACGGTGCCCGATAGCGAGTACGACAGACTCTTCCAAAGTCTAGAAGCTTTAGAGCTTGCGCATCCAGATTTAAAAACGAAAGACTCGCCCACGCAGCGTGTGGGTGGTGGTTTGCTGGATGCTTTTAGTCAAGTTAAACATGCTGTGGCTATGCTTAGCATTCGCACCGAGACGGATACCGAGAGCAGTGGCGCAAAAAACTTTGACGCACGGATTCGCAAAGAACTCAAATTGAGTGAGACGGATGCGCCTATTGAATACGTAGCCGAGCTCAAATTTGACGGTCTTGCCATGAGTCTGCGATACGAAGATGGTGTGCTGGTGCAAGCCGCCACGCGGGGCGATGGCGAGACGGGTGAAGACGTGACGCACAACATCCGCACGATTTATCAAATTCCTTTGAAACTGTCCGCAAGCCAATTCCAATTGCTTGCTACGCCTCATGTCATTGAAGTTCGTGGCGAGGTCTACATGCGTCGCGATTCCTTTGAGCAATTGAATGAGCGTCAACGCGCCAAAATTGCAGCGGGACAAAAAGGTGAGAAAAC
>JANPAY010000286.1:0-3477 GCA_031430155.1 Comamonadaceae bacterium | reverse complement strand
GATGAGTAATACTGGGATGCTCTGGGATGCCAATGGCAGTGCCGTCCCTAGCGCCGTACACAGCGTCGCCGCCGCAAACGTGGTGGTCGGCTGCCAACGCGCCATCACGCCCTTCCACACATAGCCCGAGCCCATGCAGGCGGCGCCCAGCACTAGCCAAACCATCGTGGCGGCGCTGTTACCTAGCCGCATCTCACGCAGCCACGCCACCACAAACGTCAGGTAGACGATGTAGCCCACGCCAAAGAGAAAGTATGCCCAGCTAATCACAGTGAAGCGTCCGCGCGGCATGGATTCGTTATTAATAGAGCTAGACGCTCCGCCAATTTGCAGTGCCAATTTTGCTGGCCACAGCGACAAAATCAAACCAGCCGCGCCAAGCGCCAACCATCCCAGAGGCCATGTCCAATCTTGGTTGAGAACGGGATAAATAAGCAATCCACTCGTCGCAATTCCAAGACCTCCGCCTGCGTAATAAATGGCAATAGCAGAAGCCGACTTGGCGGGCTCTTTGCTGTACTTCGCAGCGATCAGCGCCCCGCCGCAAGCAAAAACCCAAGCCGAACCGATGCCGCAAATGAAGCGCAAAAACATCATGGCGGGTAGTTCGCGCGTGAGCCCGCACAAGAGTAGGGTCGCCACCGCGATCGCCAGCCCCCACACAAATAGCAACGCGGGCCGGGTGCGAGTCAAAAGCATCATCCCAAGCATGGCGCCGATACCATAACCCGCTGAGTTCGCTGTGTTGAGCCAGCCCGACAGTGCATAGTCCCACTGCAAATCATCCCGCATCACGGGCAAAAGGAGCGCATAAGCAAAGCGCCCAAAGCCATTGACCACAGCGACAGCCGCTGCAAAGATTACGGCCGTTCGCAAAGTAGTTGAGTCATTTGTCATATATAGGAGTCTAGTCGTTGGAACAGATAAAATAGAGTCATTCTTAATCTCACCACCTTCAGGATCAATATGGCTGCCAGCAAATCAAAAATCATCTATACCCTCACAGACGAAGCGCCGCTCTTAGCCACCAGTTCGCTCTTGCCCATCATCCGCACCTTTGCAGCGCCAGCCGGCATTGAGGTCGCCGAGAGCGATATTTCGGTAGCTGCACGCGCGCTGTCGCAGTTCCCTGAGTGCCTAAAACCCGAGCAGCAAGTGCCTGATACCTTGTCTGAATTAGGTCGATTGACGCTGCTACCCGATACCAACATCATCAAATTACCGAACATCAGTGCCTCGGTTGGACAATTGATGAGTGCGATTAAAGAGTTACAAGGCAAGGGCTACGCGATTCCTGACTATCCAGAAGTGCCAAAAACTGCAGAAGAAAAAGCCATCCGCGCTAAGTACAACCGCTGCATTGGCAGTGCCGTTAATCCTGTGTTGCGCGAAGGCAATTCTGATCGCCGCGCACCCAATGCCGTCAAAGAGTACGCCCGTAAAAATCCGCATTCCATGGCTGAGTGGAGTCAGGCCTCGCGCTCACATGTGTCGCACATGCATGCGGGCGATTTCTATCACGGCGAAAAATCCATGACGCTAGACCGCGCACGCGATGTGCGCATGGAACTCATCACGGCGAATGGCAAAACAATTGTCCTGAAAGAAAAAGTCTCGCTGTTGGACCGCGAAGTGATTGACAGCATGTATATGAGCAAAAAAGCCCTCGTCGAGTTCTACACCAAAGAAATTGATGACGCCTACGATACCGGCGTGATGTTCTCGCTGCACGTCAAGGCCACCATGATGAAGGTCTCTCACCCCATCGTATTTGGCCACTGCGTCAAGATTTTTTATAAAGACGCCTTCGCCAAACACGGCAAGTTGTTCGACGAACTCGGTGTCAACGTCAATAACGGCATGGTCGATCTATACAACAAGATTGCGACGCTACCACAGTCTAAACAAGACGAAATCAAACGCGATTTGCATGCTTGTCACGAAGGTCGCCCGGAACTCGCGATGGTGGACTCCGCCAAAGGCATCACCAACTTCCACTCACCTAACGACGTGATCGTGGACGCGTCCATGCCCGCCATGATTCGTAACGGCGGCAAGATGTGGGGCGCGGATGGCCGATTGAAGGACGTTAAGGCCGTCATGCCTGAATCGACCTTTGCGCGCATCTACCAAGAGATCATTAACTTCTGCAAATGGCACGGCGCTTTCGATCCTAAGACCATGGGCACTGTGCCCAACGTTGGTCTGATGGCACAGCAAGCCGAAGAATACGGCTCGCACGACAAGACGTTTGAGCTAGCAGAGAGCGGTGTGGCCAATATTGTTGACATCGCTACTGGCGAAGTGCTGTTGTCTGAAAACGTGGAAGCAGGCGACATCTGGCGTATGTGCCAAGTTAAAGATGCCGCGATTCGTGACTGGGTCAAGCTGGCCGTCACACGCGCTCGTAACTCGGGCATGCCTGTTGTGTTCTGGCTGGACCAATTCCGTCCGCACGAAGCGCAGCTGATTACCAAGGTCAAGATGTATCTCCACGAGCACAACACGGCGGGACTCGACATCCAAATCATGTCGCAAGTTCGTGCGATGCGCTTTACGCTAGAGCGTGTGGTTCGTGGCTTGGATACGATTTCGGCGACAGGCAACATCCTGCGCGACTACCTCACCGACCTCTTCCCAATCATGGAGCTGGGCACCAGCGCCAAGATGCTATCCATCGTGCCCCTGATGGCTGGCGGCGGCATGTACGAAACAGGCGCGGGTGGCTCTGCACCCAAGCACGTGCAGCAATTGGTTGAAGAAAACCATCTGCGTTGGGATAGCCTTGGCGAGTTCTTGGCGTTAGCAGTCAGCATGGAAGATTTAGGCATCAAAACGGGCAACGCCAAAGCCAAGTTGCTAGCCAAAACGCTCGATATCGCCACGGGTAAATTGCTAGAGTTCGACAAAGGACCAAAGACGCGTACAGGTCAACTGGACAACCGCGGCAGCCATTTCTACCTTGCCATGTACTGGGCAGAGGCCTTGGCCGCTCAGACCGAGGACGCAGCGCTGGCAGCGCACTTCGCACCACTAGCCAAAGCGTTGGCAACCAACGAGCAAAAAATTGTTGACGAACTAAACGCCGTGCAAGGCAAGCCCGTCGATATTGGCGGCTACTACATGCCTGATGTGGCCAAAGTTGCCGCCATCATGCGCCCGAGCGCGACGTTTAATGCGGCACTCGCAGCGGCTTAGAATAGGAGACTTGGGGCTGCACTGGTTTCGACGTGGGTACGGACGCGCAGCAGGGCATGTCGAGCTTGATTCACGCTCGTAAAAATCGATTCAAAAAACTAACTGCAAACGACGAACGTTTCGCACTCGCTGCTTAATTGCCAGTGAGCTCTACAACAGCAGGCCGATGGGCTGGGCAAGGGTGATTTAGCAATAAATCGTCCAGGCTGTGGAGTCATTCTCATCGGCTGGATTGCATCTGGGCGCCTTAGATGTGGTTGAGACAATAGGACGCTGGCG
>JANPAY010000285.1:0-4232 GCA_031430155.1 Comamonadaceae bacterium | reverse complement strand
TGAAAAAACGCACCCTTGTGCATGCTGAGTACCTATTTGCATCAGTTAGTCTGATAATTTTTAGTGGCACTGCGATGGGACAAAGCACCTCACTAGACGAAGTTGTCGTAAAAGGGTCTCCTCACGCGGCAATAGGCGGCTTTGATAACGCAAGCGAGGGACGTGTGACAAGTCAAGAGATGCAACTGCGCCCGCTCTTACGTCCTGCGGAGGTGCTGGAAGCCATTCCTGGTCTGGTCGTGACCCAGCATTCGGGCGATGGCAAAGCCAGTCAGTATTTTTTACGTGGATTCAATCTGGATCATGGCACTGATTTTTCGGTATCACTAGATGGTATGCCCATGAATTTGGGTTCGCACGGTCATGCCCAAGGTTATACCAATTTGAATGTTCTCATTCCTGAGTTGTTAACCGATATACGCTTTCGCAAAGGAACTTACTACGTGGGTGACGGTGATTTTTCGTTGGCGGGTAGTGCCGCACTTAGCTATGCAAACAAACTAGATCGCGCTTTCGCGCAAATCACCGTTGGCCCCAATAACTATAGGCGCAGTGTATTGGCGAACTCGAAAAGCCTAGAGGATCAAAATTGGCTGGGTGCATTGGAGTTACTAGGTAACGACGGTCCCTGGGATAACCCGCAGGGCGTGCGCAAAGGCAATGCTTTGTTGCGATATAGCCAAGGTAGCACGTCAAAAGGTTTTAGCTTGACGGGTATGCTGCATCGAAATGCTTGGAACTCGACCGATCAAATTCCGCTGCGCGCGGTGGATGCAGGAGTGCTGTCGCGTTTTGGTGCCATTGATCCTACCGATGGCGGGCGCTCTAGCCGCGCCAGCTTGTCGGCGCTGTGGCATGAGCAGTCAGCGAGAGGCAATACGAAAGTGTCGGCGTACGTGGCGCGTTCAGCAACGCAGCTATGGTCTAACTTTACTTACAATTTGAACCATACAGCTACGGGAGATCAGTTCGAACAGTCGGATGGTCGCTTTGTATTTGGTACGAACCTTCACCATGAACGCGCCAGTTCTGTCGCAAATATCGAAGGTGTTTTGACGGTAGGAGCTGGTTTGCGTGGCGATAAAGTGGATGATTTGGGGCTGCACTTGACGCAGACAAGAGTACGCTACAGCACCATTCGGCAAGATAAAGTGTCGCAAAACATGTTGTTTGCTTATGCCCAGCAACAACTGCAATTTAATGATGATTGGCGTGGCTTTGCAGGCCTACGTTTAGATAATTTGCACTACAGCGTGCGCAGCCAAGAGGCGGTTTATGGGCAGGCAAATAGTGGCACAGGGCAGACAAGCTTGTGGCAACCTAAAGCAGGATTGGCTTGGAAGCTAACGCCTATTCATGAGATGTATGCGAACGCAGGCGTGGGTTTTCATAGCAATGATGCGCGAGGTGCCACTATTACTGTGGATCCACAAACGGGCACAGCGGTGCAACGCGTGCCCGCCCTCGTGCGCGGTACGGGCTCAGAGCTGGGCTGGAAATTTGTACCCTCAGATGCCTTCTCGACTAGCGTATCGCTGTGGTCACTCAACATTGGGTCTGAGCTGGTGTTTGTCGGCGACTCGGGCACCACTGAGGCGGGCCGTCCTAGTCGGCGTACGGGCTTGGAATTTATTTCACATTGGCTTCCTAGCCGCAATTGGAAGCTCAATACCACTTGGGCACAGTCGAAATCTCGTTATGTAGGAGAGCCCGCTGCAGGTGAAGGAAATTACATTGACAACGCTGTTAACCGTGTAGTCAGTGCATCAGCTGTATGGCAGCAAGGGCCTTGGCAAGCAGGTTTGCAATTGCGTCATATGGGTCCGCGTCCGCTCGACACCTTAGGGGCAGTGCTATCTAGCAGTTCGACTTTATTGAATGGCACGGTAGGCTATATTGCTAATAAAGATTTGACGCTTAGCCTCAATATTTTTAATTTAACCAATCGTCAAGTTAATGATATTGAATATTTCTATGCATCATGCACTGCTCGCGAAGTCGCAAGTGGGGTTTGCGGTACGGGCATTAGTGGTCGGCACATTCACCCCATCGAGCCACGCAGTTTGCGTATGACGGCTAGGTGGTCGTTTTAAATTCAAGAAAAAATAAAGGGTTATTCCATGTCTCTCGATCTCATTTTGTCTGCGCTGGCACGCCTGTTCTTATGGCCTGTGTCCATTGGCGTTGTACTGTCCTTTGTTTACGCCGTTGTCGTGCTTGGTATGTTTGGTATGGAGTATCTACAGCGTCGTCGCCATCCTCAGCGACCGTTGCTCTTGCTGGATCGAACCATGAGCCAAGATCAGATGGAGCTGGCAGTTTTGAAAGACTTAGAAGGCGTGCGCCTATGCAGCCGTGTGGCGCCTATGCTGGGTTTGATTGCCACCATGATTCCGATGGGCCCTGCATTGGTGGCGGTGGCTTCAGGCGAGTCGCAGGGTGTGGCGCAAAGCCTAGCACCAGCTTTTGCCAGTGTGATTGTGGCGCTGGCTTCCGCTTCCATTACTTTTGTGGTGTACACCGTGCGCCGTCGCTGGTTGATGCGCGAATTGGTTTTGGTTTTGGATGATGCGGCATGACGCGGCGGCACTTTTCCATCATGAATAGCCTAGATCAAGATGATGACGATCCTGTGCTGTCTACCATCAACCTGATTGATGTTTTTATGGTGGTGATTGGGATGCTGATGATTGCGGTGGTCAATAACCCGATGAACCCTTTTGGGCAAGACAAGGTAACCATCATCCGCAATGAGGGCAAGCCAAACATGGAAATCATCACTAAAGAGGGGCAAAAGATAACTCGATTCAAAGCCAGCGGTGCCTCTGGCGCAGGCGATGGTGAAAAGGCTGGAACCGCCTTTCGCATGAAAGACGGTACGATGGTCTACGTACCCACGACCGATAAGTGATTGAAATGATCGGTTATGTGCGCCGCAGCTTTTTGATCGCAGGGTTGCTCTTTGCGATGCTGGGCTTTGCACAGGCGCAAACCACCGCCCCCGTCGTCTTGCTAACGACTTACGTCGTATCACCTGCACGCCTAGCCAAATTGATTGACGAGGCGAAAAGAGCGGGTGTGCCGTTGCAAGTGTTATCGGCTGAACGTGATACGCCGCAAGCGCTGCAGCAGGCTTTGCTGCCTGCACAACTACTAGTCATAGATGCACCGCACAGTAGCGTGGCGCAGGTAGTGGCAGGGAAATTTGGTGCAGTGCTCTCATCTGCAAAAGCCCCCTATGTGATGGTGGGTGAGGTAGCGGCTCCACTGGTAGCCCAGCGCTTTGTTAGTGCGGCATGGGCGCAGCGCCTGCGCGAGTATTGGCGCTTTGGCGGTAGCAGCAATGTGCGCCTAGCGATGGCGGCTTTGCAGTCAGGGCAACGCATGACTGTCGATGCCATGCCAGCGGCCATTCAATTACCTAGTGCAGGTTTTTATCACCCAGCTTGGGGGCAATTGCAAAGTCAGATGCCACCCATGCCAAAGCAGTTAAAAACTGTCGCCATTGCGGTCAACAATGCCGTCTTTACATCGGACGATACGCCGTGGCTCGATAGTCTGATTGCGGCGCTGGAGCAGCGCGGTCTGCGAGCCTATGCCTTTTATGGCCCGCGTCAGCAAAAAGATCTGTTTTGGTCGATGACGCACACAAAGGAGGGTCGCCTTGTGGCTGACGTGTTGATTAATGCTGCGTTGGTGTTCAACCCCGCTGAGCGCAAGGCCGAGTTGGAGCGCATTGGCATACCTGTCTTGCAAACCATGCCTGCACTGGCTATGGATGCTGGGCAGTGGGTGCAAAGCAAAGACGGATTGGCGCTCAGTGATGTGTCGTATTACTACACGCCTTCAGAATTAGCGGGTATGACGGACGCGATGCTCATTACCGCACGCGATCCGCATAGCGGCGCGTTGCAGGCTATTCCCGCGCAGATTGAGGCCGTGGCCGATAAGTCCGCGGCTTTAGCCCGCTTGCAACAAACTTTGCCAGCCCAGCGCCGCGTGGCGATGCTGGTTTATAACTATCCGCTAGGTGAGGGGAATTTTGGCGCTTCGTTTTTAAATGTGCCAAAGAGCCTGCACAACATGCTGGGCGCATTGCAAAGTGCGGGCTACCAGACCAGCGCCCCCGCAGCAGATGTCATTACGAAACAGGTACAGGCCACAATGGGTGCATTTTATAAACCCGAGTCAGCCTCTGATCTATTAGCACAGGGCTTAGCAGATACCTTGCC
>JANPAY010000284.1:0-2006 GCA_031430155.1 Comamonadaceae bacterium | reverse complement strand
CTTGCGGAAATCCACCAAAATCATGAATAGTTTTGGGTTTTTCCATCGCCGTGAGGTACCAACCTTTAGTCAGCCAATGGGCAGAAACACACAAAATGAGCTGTGGTTTGGGGTATTTAGCTAGTAGCGCCTCACCCATAGCGCGCCAGCTTTGGCTGTAGGTATTGTCCAAAATCGCATTCATCGGGCTGCCGTGACCCAAAAACAGCACGGGCATACGAGGGGAGGGTTTTAATGTGATTAAGTTCATAAAAGAGTCAGTTTTCGCTAGAATAGACATGTTATATTGCAGTGCAGCATTTATTTTCAAGCCCTCCGCTTGAGATGGCCGCTAGATAAATTTTAAGGATCTCCATGTTGTATCAACTCTACGAAGCGCAGCGCAGTTTTATGGAGCCGTTTGCTGAGTTTGCGCACACTACGGCCAAGCTCCTTTCAAACCCCACCACGCCGATTGCCGCGCCCTATGCCAGCAACCCTTTCGTAGATCAGTTTACCCAGCCTTTTACCCAGCGCCTCTCGGCTGGCTACGATTTGATGTACCGCCTTGGCAAAGACTACGTCAAACCTGCGTTTGGGATCCAAAGTGTAGAAGTCAATGGCTCCGATGTCGCGGTGTTTGAAAGCATCGCCCTCAACAAGCCATTTTGCGAGCTTCGCCACTTCAAACGCCTGACCGACAACGCCAAAATGCTGGGCACGTTGCAAAAACAGCCTGTGGTGCTCATTGTGGCGCCGCTCTCGGGTCACTATGCCACGCTCTTACGCGATACGGTTCGTACCATGCTGGCAGACCACAATGTGTATGTGACCGACTGGAAAAATGCGCGAATCGTGCCAATGGCCGAAGGTGCCTTCCATTTGGACGACTACGTGCATTACGTGGAAGACTTCATTCGCCACTTGCAAGCTGAGCATGGCAATTGCCACGTGGTGAGCGTTTGCCAACCGACGGTGCCTGTGTTGGCAGCCGTGTCACTCATGGCCTCGCGCGGCGAGACCACACCGCTCTCCATGACCATGATGGGCGGCCCGATTGACGGCACGAAAACACCCACAGCGGTGAATAACCTCGCCACTAAAAACGGTTTCGATTGGTTTGAACGCAACCTGATTTACACCGTGCCCAGCAACTTTGCGGGCAAAGGTCGTCGCGTGTACCCTGGCTTTTTGCAGCATACCGGCTTTGTCGCCATGAATGCGGATCGCCATAAAAAGAGCCATTACGACTACTTCGCCGATTTGATTAAAGGCGACGACGAAAGCGCCGCTAGCGTCGAAGCGCACCGAAAGTTCTATGACGAGTACAACGCCGTGCTGGACATGGACGCAGATTACTACCTTGAGACCATCAAGATCGTCTTCCAAGATTTCAGCTTGGTCAAAGGCACATGGGATGTCAAAAACGCCAAGGGCAAGCTAGAGCGCGTCAAGCCGCAAGACATCAAAACCACGGCACTGCTGACCGTTGAAGGCGAGCTGGACGACATCGCAGGCATTGGGCAAACCGAAGCCGCACATGGCCTGTGCACAGGCATCGCCAAATCAAAGCGGCAGCACTATGAAGTCAAAGGCGCAGGACATTACGGCATCTTTAGCGGTAGCCGTTGGCGCGACAAGGTGTATCCAGAGGTTAAAGCGCTGATTGCCAAATACCAGAAGTGACCACGGGTGTAGTGGATCTAGCTCAGCAAATTCTAGCCAAGAAAATCTTGGCTGCGCTGCCGCAAACGCAGTGCACCCGCTGTGGCTACCCCGATTGCGAAGGCTATGCTAAAGCGATAGCCGCTGGCGATGCCCAAATCAACCAATGCCCTCCTGGAGGGGACGCGGGCGTTGCAAGACTCGCCAAACTCACAGGCAAGGCCATCCTGCCACTGAATCCTGAAAATGGGCTAGAGACTCCCCGATTTGTCGCTTGGATTGACGAAGACAGGTGCATCGGCTGCACGCTGTGCAACAAAGCCTGTCCTGTGGACGCCATCATTGGCGGCAACAAAAAAATG
>JANPAY010000283.1:0-4531 GCA_031430155.1 Comamonadaceae bacterium | reverse complement strand
TCATGGCTTGATCCATGATTTTGCAAATCTTCTCGGCGTGGGTCTCAGAGAGCGCTCCACCAAACACCGTGAAGTCTTGGCTATAGACAAACACCAAGCGCCCGTTAATCATGCCGTAGCCCGTAACCACGCCGTCACCTGGGATTTTGTTGTCCTGCATGTCAAAGTCAACGCAGCGATGCTCGACAAACATGTCCCATTCTTCGAATGTGCCTTCGTCCAGCAGCACTTCTAAGCGCTCACGCGCCGTCAGTTTGCCTTTACTGTGTTGCGCCGCAATGCGCTTCGCGCCGCCACCCATGCGGGCTGCAGCACGTTTTGCTTCTAATTGATCTAATATGTTTTGCATTCATTCACCTTTGAAAATTAATAACTGCCGCGCCGCTGTAGACGCCGCCATATGGCCAATTGCCACCTGCTTCGTGAGCAAGGGCAATTGCGCTTTCACATTTGCATGTTCAAAAAATTGTTGCTTGAGCCCGTCATGGATTTGCTCCCACATCCAAGCGAGGGCTTGCGATTCACGCCTTGCAGCCAATTTGCCGTTTTTTGTTTGCAGTGCTTGGTACTTCTGCACGCGTTGCCAAAAGCCATCAATGCCGATGCTTTGCAAGGCGCTGATTTGCATCACTTCAGGATTCCACGCAGACTTGGGCGCGTGGCGACCATAAGCGCGCAAACTACTGGTGATTTGCGCTTCGGCTCTTGTGGATGCGGCGCTGTCAATGTCGGCTTTATTAATCACGACTAAATCGGCTAACTCCATCACACCTTTTTTAATCGCCTGCAAATCGTCGCCTGCGTTGGGAAGCTGCATCAGCACAAACATATCGGTCATGCTGGCAACCGCAACTTCGCTTTGCCCCACACCCACAGTCTCCACAATCACCACGTCGTAACCTGCCGCTTCGCATACCAGCATGGCCTCGCGCGTGTGCGAGGCCACACCGCCAAGCAGACCGCTACTAGGACTTGGGCGGATAAAAGCCGATTCATTGACGGACAGCATTTCCATCCGAGTTTTGTCACCCAAGATAGAGCCGCCCGACACCGTGCTAGAGGGATCAACCGCCAGCACCGCGACGCGATGACCAAGGCCAATCAGATACAAGCCCAGCACTTCAATAAACGTCGATTTGCCGACACCTGGCACACCGCTAATGCCAAGGCGGAACGACTTGCCAGTATGCGGTAAAAGCTGTGTCAGCAGCGCATCTGCGTCAGCGCGATGGTCAGCACGCGTGGACTCAAGCAGCGTGATGGCTTTGGCAACAGCGCGACGCTGAGTGGGGTGAGAGCGGAGGATCAAATCAATCATTAGGAACTTTAGCCAGCAAATCTGCCCGCGCCGCAGTCTTAAATGCCCAGACCCGAATCTCTAAGTGATTGCTGGCCATATAGACATCCACAAAACCAGCCTTTTGAACTTTGGCTACCAAAGATTTCACAGTAAATCCAGTTTTATGGGCAAAAAACTCAACGCCACTGCGCTCGATTTGTTCACTCCAACCGTACATGACATCCAGCACGCGTATGGGACCTGCATCAGCTTGATACAGCACATCATCAATGTCTAAGTTTTGCGCCACCACAGCCTGCATCACAGCGCCCATATCAGGGACACGGGCGACCAACATACCGCCGTCCTTGAGCACATGCCAAAAACTAGTCAGCACCTTGGCCACGTCATGCTCGTAGTAATGCTCTAAGTTGTGCGAGCAATACACCACGTCAAATTGATTGCCACCCAGCTTGCTCGTCATCTCGCGTGCATCGCACAGCACATCAGGATTGACCGCGGGATCAATATCCAACAGCAAATGCTCAAATTCTTCAAACTCCTCTGGCAAACGGATACTTCTATCGTTCCCGCCAACGTTGAGCAACTTCATTTTGAGCTGACTCATGCCTTAAGTGCGGTTTCAATCTGTTGCAAGACATCCCGCGCGCAAGCGGGAATCGGAGTACCTGGACCGTAAATGCCCTTCACGCCCGATTCGTACAAAAACGCGTAGTCTTGCTGCGGAATCACGCCGCCGACAAACACGATGATGTCGTCTGCGCCTTGATCTTTCAAAGCTTGAATAATGGCGGGAATGAGAGTTTTGTGACCTGCTGCAAGCGTGGAAACACCAACCGCGTGCACGTCGTTCTCAATGGCTTGACGGGCACATTCTTCAGGTGTTTGAAAGAGTGGGCCAATGTCCACATCGAAGCCTAAATCGGCAAACGCCGTAGCGACGACTTTGGCGCCTCGGTCATGGCCGTCTTGCCCAAGCTTGCTCACCATCACGCGTGGGCGACGGCCTTGCTTGGCGGCAAAGTCATTGATTTCGCCCTTGATGGCATCCCATTCTTTGGCCCAATCACCCTCTTGGTCGTAAGCTGCTGCGTACACGCCTGTCACCTTTTGCGTATCGGCTCTGTGCCGTCCAAATGAAACTTCTAGCGCATCGCTGACTTCGCCCACCGTGGCGCGAAGCCGCATGGCTTTCACGGTCAAGTCTAATAGGTTTCCCTTGCCCGCCACGCTACCGCTGGAAGCCGAAGAACTCGAAGATGCCGCTGCAGCGGCATCGGATAAGGCCTGCAGGGCATTTTTTACAGCCGCTGCGTCGCGCGTTTCGCGAATCGCTTTGAGTTTGGCGATTTGTCCATCGCGCACCATCACGTTATCAATCACCAGCACTTCGGGTTGATCGGCTAGCGCCTCTTCCTTGCTCAAGCGGTATTTGTTTACACCCACAATCACGTCTTGTCCGCTGTCGATGCGGGCTTGCTTTTCTGCCGCCGCTGCTTCAATTTTGAGCTTCGCCCAGCCACTATCTACCGCTTTAATCATGCCGCCCATGGCTTCGACTTCTTCGATGATCGCCCATGCTTTTTCTAGCATGTCGTTCGTCAGGCTCTCCATCATGTAGCTGCCCGCCCAAGGGTCCACCACGTTAGTGATGTGGGTTTCTTCTTGGATGATGATTTGTGTGTTGCGGGCAATGCGACTTGAGAACTCGGTCGGCAGCGCAATCGCTTCGTCAAAGCTATTGGTATGCAAGCTTTGCGTGCCGCCAAAGACAGCGGCCATGGCTTCAACGGTGGTGCGGACGATGTTGTTGTACGGATCTTGCTCGGTCAAGCTCCAGCCGCTGGTTTGGCAGTGGGTGCGCAGCATCAAGCTCTTTGGTGATTTGGCGTTAAAGCCGGTCATGATGCGGTGCCACAGCACGCGCGCGGCGCGCATCTTGGCAACTTCTAGGTAGAAGTTCATGCCAATCGCCCAAAAGAAGGAGAGCCGTCCAGCGAACTCGTCTACGTCCAATCCCTTTGCCAGCGCGGTGCGCACGTATTCGCGGCCATCTGCCAACGTGAAGGCCAGCTCTAGCGCTTGGTTTGCGCCCGCTTCTTGCATGTGATAGCCGCTAATCGAGATCGAATTGAATTTGGGCATGTGTTTGGCCGTGTATTCAATGATGTCGCCAATGATGCGCATGGAGGGCTCAGGCGGATAGATGTAGGTGTTACGCACCATGAATTCCTTCAAGATGTCGTTTTGGATCGTCCCCGACAGCTTGTCTTGGCTCACGCCCTGCTCTTCAGCCGCAACGATGTAACCCGCCAGCACGGGCAATACCGCACCGTTCATGGTCATGGAAACGGAGACTTTATCCAGCGGAATTTGATCGAACAAAATTTTCATGTCCTCGACCGAATCAATTGCCACGCCTGCCTTGCCCACATCGCCCGTCACGCGCGGATGGTCGGAGTCGTAGCCACGATGGGTGGCTAAATCGAACGCCACTGAAACACCCTGTCCACCAGCAGCCAAAGCCTTACGGTAAAAAGCGTTTGAAGCTTCGGCAGTGGAGAAACCCGCGTACTGACGAATCGTCCAAGGGCGCACGGCGTACATGGTCGCCTGCGGACCGCGCAGATAAGGGGCAAAGCCTGGAAGCGAATCAGTATGGGGCAGATCAGCCGTATCAGCCGCTGTATAGAGCGGCTTGACGGTAATGCCATCGGGCGTTTGCCAGTTGAGCGCGCTCACATCCCCATTGGGCGCAGACTTGGCCGCAGCTTTTTGCCAGTCAGCTAGATTGGAAGGCTTGGAAGAATTAGTCATTTGGCAATTCTACTCAATTATTTATCTGTAATTATGAATTCAAAATTCAGTTTCGTGTAAACTAAGTGGTATGGAACACAACCGTTTAAAGCCCCGTGCCCTCTACGAGGAAGTAGCTGAATTGCTGCGCGGGCGTATTTTTAGCCGCGAACTAGCCCCTGGCGATTGGATTGATGAGCTCAAAATTGCGGTTGAACTAGAAATTAGTCGCACGCCGCTTCGCGAAGCCATCAAAGTGCTGGCAACAGAAGGCCTGATTACCATGAAGATGCGGCGAGGCGCTTATGTGACCGAAGTGAACGACAAGGATTTAAGCGCCGTCATGATGGCGCTGTGCTCGGCGAGTGATTCCTCAATCCGTCCCGCTTTGAGCAAAGACTGCGCACGATTGAGCTTCATCACTTTGCGCAGATC
>JANPAY010000282.1:0-3654 GCA_031430155.1 Comamonadaceae bacterium | reverse complement strand
CGTATCAATTGGATGGCAAGCTGCGTCATCGCTTGCATGCTGAATCATTTGATAAAAAAGATTGTGCTGACGAAGACTTGGTGGCGCTGCCTTGCGAAGAGCGACATGGGCTTATCTGGATTATCCCGCAGGCCAAGCAGGATATGGCTTCCCAACCGATTGATCTTGATTCATACCTTGGCGAGCTCAACACCGAAATGCCGTTCTACGAGATTGAAAATCTTGTTCACTTTCGCACCATTGAAGCCGAATACCCAGCAAACTGGAAACTCATCGTCGATGCGTTTTTGGAGTCGTATCACATCCGCGTGCTACACAAAAATACGATTGCGCCTTTCTTCACGGATGGCATCACGGCGGGGGGAACGTTTGGCTCTGAAGCGGACGGCAAGCCGCATATCCATTCGTTAGTAGCACGCCGTGCCGCGCAGGAGTGGAGCGAAAAGCATGACTCACCACTACCGACAAACATCCGCGAGCTTTCAGAACTTGTGACCCCAAGCCAAGTGATTTTCCCCAACACCATCACGATTTTTCATCCTGACTATTTAAGCCTCATCACGCTCTATCCCACGTCAGCTGGCACTTTGCGCTGGACGCACAAAATGCTCATCCCTAAAGACCAATCCGATGAATCATGGTCAGAGCATTGGGAGAAAACATTTAACCTGATCGAAAAAGGCGTGTTTCAAAAAGAAGATATTCACACCGCCATCAACATTCAAAAGGGCTTTGCGAGCGGTGCGAATACGCATTTACGGCTTGGGCGCATGGAGCAAGCGGTGTCTTGGTTTCATACGTCGGTGGCAAGGCATACAGCTACCACACCTTTGACAAAAGCCTAGAACGAAGACCCCGGCTCGCTCAAGAATGCCAGCTCCTGCTCGCTGGAGCTGCGCCCCAGAATCGCATTGCGGTGGGGAAATCGGCCAAACCGGTCAATGATGGCCTTGTGGCGTAGCTCAAAGTTGAGGTTGCTCTCTATGCCCAACTGGGTAAAAAGTTCCACCGCCTGTACATGCACCAGAGCTGACTCGCTGTGCATAAAGGGCATGTAGGCAAACACGCGCTGCTCGGTGGGCAGGTTGAGGTCTTGCTTACTTGCCACCAGCTCTTGAGACAATACCAGCGCCAGCGCGTCCTGCGCAAAGGCACGCGGCGTATCGCGAAAGACGTTGCGCGAGAACTGATCTAACACGATGATCTCCGCCAACCGCCCGCTGGCCGTCGTGCGCCACGCAAACAACTCACACTGGGCGGCAGCCTCCAGCGTATCGCCAAACCGCGCGCGAATGAGGTCGTCCAACGCCGCGTCTTTAACAAAGTGCTGCTTTGCGGTTAGTTCTTCGAACCAGAAGTTAAGGATGGATTGGGGTTGCATAGATAGATTAAGTTGCGCTAGGACTGGCGGCGCATTTTCACGGCGAAGCTAGAGGGAATGCTCATCTGCCGTGAGCCTGCTTTTAATGTGAACAATTCGCCTGCGGCAATCGTTCCCACTTTGTCCACGGCAAGATAGAAGCCACAAAAACCGCTTTGCGCCATCGCCTTGGCTGCCGTGTTAAATCCCATCGTCGCATTGAACTTAAAACATGGCTCGCGCGGGTCGGTGACGCGAAGTGTGCAGTTGGGGAATTCGAGGACATCGCCTACCCACACTTCGTTTTCTAGCAAGCCTTCTAGCGTGAGGTTCTCGCCCATAAAACCGTAAGGAAGTGAGTCATCAATCAGTCCCAAGCCCTTGTTAGCCCTTGCTTTGCGCCAAAACTCATAGTGTTCGGAGGGATAAGCATAGACCGCTTTACTGAGGCCGCCATGTACATCGGGATTGGCTTGCTCGTCACCCACAAGCCCAAGCGGCGCAACCGCTGCCGCACCGCTAACGGCGGTTTTGCGAATCGCCGTCATCACGCGCTTGCCGTCGATCATCATGCCTGTGGCTTTGGCTGTTTGAACACTGAGTAGTTTCATGCTGCTTCTCCTGTAACGAGTTTTGGATTGCGTTTCACCAGCGCTTGGATATACGAACAAACAGGCAGGGATGCAATGCCGTGCTCTCTTAAGTGAGCGTAGGTTTTTTCAACCAACACTTGCCCCACGCCTTGCCCACGCAGGGCCGCGGGCACTTCGGCGTGCAGCAGATACCACTTATCGTTCCTAATTTCGTAGTCAACAAATGCGATGTGTCCATTCCAATCAAGTGTGAATTGGGAGCGGTCTAAATGATGTGAAAATTCTTTGTCCATAGCGTTAATAATAAATGCAACCCACCACAAGACAAAACAAGAAAACATCATGATCGAAAAACACCTAGATATTCCCACAGCACACGGCGCGATGAACAGCTTTGTCGTCTACCCAGACGAAGGCGGCCCGCATCCCGTCGTTTTGTTTTACATGGATGCCCCTGGCTACCGCGAAGAGTTGCGCGATATGGCGCGGCGCATCGCAGCGGTGGGCTACTACGTGGTGCTACCCAATTTGTACTACCGCACCTCGCGCGACTACATGCTGAAAGAACGCACCGAGCCTGCAATGGCTGAAATGTTTGGGCACATGGACTCGATCACCAACGCGCTCATCACCGAGGACACAGGCGCCATGCTGAAGTTTGTCGATGCGCAGCCAGAGGCTAACGCACAAGTTGTCGGCGGCGTGGGCTATTGCATGAGCGGCCCGTTTGTGTTTGCCGCCGCTGGCAAATACCCCGAGCGCTTCAAATCCATTGCCGCGATTTACCCTGCCCGCATGGTGACCGACAAGCCTGATTCACCGCACCGCATGGCGGCAAAGATCAAATGCGAGACCTATGTTGCTTGCGCTGAAATCGACAAGTGGGCGTCGCCAGCAGAAATCAAATTGGTTGAAGACAAGCTGAAAGCCGATGGCACGCCGCACCGCATTGAGTGGTATGGCGGTTGCGAGCACGGCTTTGCATTCCCTAAGCGCCCCATCTACAACCAAGCGGCGGCGGAGCGGCATTGGGAGCGACTCTTTGCGCTGTGGAAGCGAACACTGTCATGAAACGTCGTCAATTTACCGCCACCACTCTTGCTGCCGCTATGCTGGCCGCTACCCAACAAGCTTGGGCTGAGACGAAGGCAGTGCTTGGGCAAGCCGCGCCCAGCTTCAGTGCCAAAGACACGAATGGCAAGGCCGTCTCGCTGGCGGACTTCAAAGGGAAAACCGTGGTGCTCGAGTGGGTCAACCCAGGTTGCCCGTTTGTCCGTAAGCACTACAGCGGTGGCAATATGCAAAGCACACAGCAAGATGCTTTGGCAAAAAACGTCGTTTGGCTTGCGATCAACTCCACGGCAACAGATCACCCTGATCACCTCAGCCCAGCAAAGCTAGGCGCTTGGATGAAAGAACAAAAAGCCCCTGCGACTCATACGCTCATGGATGAAGAGGGTGCCATTGGCAAGGCTTACGGTGCACGCACCACGCCCCACCTGTACATCGTCGATGGCAAAGGCATACTGGTCTACGCAGGCGGCATCGACAGCATCGCGTCGGCTAGTTCTGCGGACATTCCTAAAGCTACCAATTACGTCAAAGTCGCTTTGGGCGAGATGACTAGTGGCAAACCACTGAGCCACACTGTGACGAGGCCATATGGTTGCTCAGTAAAGTACAGGAGCTGATCTACTTCAG
>JANPAY010000281.1:0-5013 GCA_031430155.1 Comamonadaceae bacterium | reverse complement strand
CCTTCTAGCGTCAAAGCTGAAAAAACCTTTAGCTGGTGGGATTACCGTGATTTTGGATTCAAACGCAATCGTGGCTTGCGCATCGACTATGTGCTAGCGAGTGATGCGCTAAAAGCCCACGTAGCGTCATGTGAGATTGATAAAACACCGCGTAAAAACGAACGCCCCAGCGACCACACGCCTGTGGTGATGGTGCTCGCAGACTTACTCTAGCCCTAGCTCTTGAATCTTGCGCGTCATGGTGTTGCGCCCCATACCTAGCTGCGCGGCCGCCTCTACTTTACGGCCACCGGTATGTGACAGTGCCGCTTGAATCATGGCTGTTTCAAAGCGTTTGCAAAGCGCATCCCACACATCCGGCGTTTTAGCTTGCATCATGTTTAGCGTCAGCGCTTGCACAGACTCTTCCCAGCTGGATGCATCCACCAATGGAGTAAACGCTTTGGGCATTTGAGCTTGCAAGCTACTTTCCTCAATAGATTTCTCAAGCGCAGGTCTCAAGGGTACGGCCAACACTTCAGGCGGCAAATCCTTGGTCTCAATCAGTTGCCCAGGCGCCATCACGGTCAGCCAGTGGCAGATGTTCTCTAATTGGCGCACGTTGCCGGGAAAAGCAAAGTGGGTCAGCATCTCTAGCGCCGATTCGCTAATCCGTTTGGCGTCTACACCCAGTTGTTTGGCGCTCACTTGCAAAAAGTGCTGCGTCAGCATAGGCACATCCAGGCTACGCTCGCGCAGCGGTGGCAGACGTAAGCGGATGACATTGAGACGATGGAACAAATCCTCACGAAAACCGCCGTGCTTAACGCGACGTTCCAAATCTTGATGCGTCGCCGCAATCACGCGTACATTGGCTTTGATGGCACTGGTACCGCCCACGCGGTAAAAATGACCATCGGAGAGCACCCGCAAGAGACGTGTTTGCAGCTCCAGCGGCATATCCCCAATTTCATCTAAAAAGAGTGTTCCTCCCTCGGCTTGTTCGAAACGCCCACGTCGCGTGGCCTGCGCACCAGTGAAAGATCCCTTTTCGTGACCAAAGAGTTCGCTCTCCAGCAAATCTTTGGGAATCGCCGCAGCATTAATCGCCACAAATGCGCCGCTAGCTCTCGGTGAGTGTTTGTGCAAGGCGTGGGCAACCAGCTCTTTGCCCGTACCCGACTCACCTGTAATCAGTACGTTCACATTGCTTTGGCTCAGACGTCCAATGGCACGGAACACGTCTTGCATGGCAGGTGCTTGTCCCATCATTTCTGGCGTAGAAGATACACTGGTCGTAGCGTCAGACTCTCGTTCACTCTCGCTGACGGCACGTTGTATCAGCTCGACCGCACGAGGGACATCGAAGGGCTTGGGCAGGTACTCAAACGCACCGCCTTGAAAAGCTGAGACCGCGCTGTCTAAATCAGAAAATGCCGTCATGATGATGACGGGAAGAAGTGGATATTGAGTTTTGATTTTGGCCAATAAATCAAGACCCGAACCACCGGGCATGCGTATGTCGCTCACCAATACAGAAGGTTGACGAGTGGGCTCTACATCACCCAAGGCTTCGAGTACTTCTTTGGGGTGGACAAAACTGCGGGTGGGTAATTTTTCTCGCGCTAACGCCTTCTCCAGCACAAAGCGGATAGAGGCATCATCGTCTAGTAACCAAATTTCTTTCATATCCTTCTCCCCTCACCCTTATTTATGCCATGAGTGGCATCACCATCTTGAAGTCCGTCAGTCCTGGCGCACTTTCGCATTCAATCAGACCGGCATGCTGCTGTACAAAGTTTTGTGCCAACGACAGACCAAGCCCCGAGCCACCAGCACGCCCTGTGACCAGTGGATAAAAGATACGATCTTTAATCTCGGCTGGCACACCTGGGCCGTTGTCTATGACATGCAACTCTAGTGCCAGCTTATGACGCGCCTTTCCCAGCAAGACTTGGCGACCAATGCGCGTTTTGAATGTGAGCTTCGCGCTGCCATCGGCAATACGCTCCTCTAACGCTTGAGCGGCGTTATGCGCGATGTTAAGCAAAGCCTGAATCAGTTGCTCTCGGTCACCTTCAAATTCGGGAATAGACGCATCGTAATCACGCACGACGGTTAAACCTTGCGGAAACTCCACCAAAATTAACTGACGCACACGCTCGCAGATTTCGTGCACATTCACCATCCCCACCACGTGGGGCTGACGATGAGGCGCCAAGAGCCTATCGACGAGGCTTTGCAGTCGATCGGCCTCGTGGATGATGACCTGTGTGTATTCAATCAATGACTTATCAGTCATATCCATCTGCAAGAGTTGCGCTGCACCGCGAATTCCACCTAACGGATTTTTAATTTCGTGTGCAAGGTTACGCAGCAACTCCTTATTCACCTCATTTTGGTCAGCCCCTACGGGATCAATTGGCATGATTTCAATAAAGAGTCCATCCGCATCGTGTATGGATAAAACCAACTCCACAGACAGCATCTCGGATCGGCCAACGTGCATCGTAGTCTGTAGCTTCAAAGTCAAAAATTGGTTAACGAATGCGTTACCTACCGCTTGAATCAACGTCTCACGCTCAACAAACAAATCCGCTAACAAACTACCAACCACTTGCTTACGCGAAATACCAAGAAGCGACTCCAAAGCCGCATTCAAAAAAACAATGCGTCCATCAACCTGTGCGACCACGATGGGCGTACTCAACCCATCAAGCAGCGCAAGCGAAGTCGCAGCGTGCGTGCGTGCTGCGCTCATCGTTTGAGCTCTCGTTTCAAGCTTGCTACATCTGCCTCAGCACGAACTATTTGCTGCTTAATAGCGAGCTTGCGATCCACGTCTTGCTGACTAGACAGCCCAGAATATTGTTTGCGTAAATCAGCCAAATGTGCTTCCGTCTTTTTAAGCTCCGCCTCGATGATGAGCTTTGCGTCACTATCGCGTTGTCGCTGTAACACCTCTTGCTCGGCGTTCTTCGTTTTGCTTAAGCTCAAAGTCCGATTAGCAGGTTTCGTAACCTCCATTGTCCGTTTATGCACAGGCACGGTCACCACCGCACCATTCTCTAATAACTTGCATTTTTCTTGTTTCGCACGTACGGCATCATTGGTATATTCTGTCCCGCAGCGATACACCGCCTCTTGCGCTAAGCCAATACGGGTATGGCCTAGCGCAAAGGTAATGAGAAAGAAAAAGGCAACCGAAGTTGCCCTTTTTTGGATCATGCGACCAACCTTTTTACAGTGAGTAATACATGTCAAACTCAATCGGATGCGTTGCCATGCGCAGGCGCGTGACTTCTTGCATCTTGAGCTCAATGTAGGCATCTAACATGCTGTCGGTAAACACACCGCTCTTCGTCAAGAAACTGCGATCTGCGTTTAAGCAATCAAGAGCTTGGTCTAAGCTGTGGCAAACGGTTGGTACCAATTTGTCTTCTTCTGGTGGAAGATGGTACAAATCTTTAGTAGCAGCTTCGCCTGGATGGATCTTGTTTTGGATGCCGTCAAGACCAGCGAGCAGCATGGCTGAGAAGCCCAAGTACGGATTCATCAATGGATCTGGGAAGCGTGCCTCGATACGACGACCGCGTGGGTTAGCCACGAACGGAATACGAATCGATGCAGAGCGGTTGCGTGAGCTGTAAGCCAACTTGACGGGTGCTTCGTAACCTGGAACCAAACGCTTGTAGCTGTTGGTGCCCGGGTTCGTGATCGCATTCAAAGCACGTGCGTGCTTGATGATGCCGCCAATGTAGAACAGTGCCGTTTCCGACAAGCCTGCATAGCCGTCACCAGCAAACAAGTTTTTGCCGTCTTTGGCAATCGATTGGTGCACGTGCATGCCTGAGCCGTTGTCACCAACAATAGGTTTTGGCATGAAAGTCGCGGTCTTGCCGTAGGAGTTAGCTACGTTTTGCACCACGTACTTGAGTGTTTGACACCAGTCGGCACGCTGCACCAAGGTGGAGAAGCGTGTACCGAGTTCGTTTTGACCAGGACCCGCCACTTCGTGGTGATGTACTTCGACTGGAATGCCAAGAGATTCGAGAATCAAAGACATTTCGCCGCGCATGTCGTGCATGCTGTCAACAGGTGGCACTGGGAAGTAGCCGCCCTTGACGGTTGGACGGTGACCTTTATTGCCACCCTCAATCTTGGCACCCGTGTTCCAAGGTGCTTCGTATTCATTGATCTTAAAGAACGTGCCCGATTGGTCGGTATTCCAGCGAACATCGTCAAAGACGAAAAACTCCGGCTCTGGACCAAAGAAAGCAGTGTCGCCAATGCCAGTTTCTTTAAGGTAAGCCTCAGCACGCTTGGCAATCGAGCGTGGATCACGGTCATAGGCGACGCCATCAGCAGGCTCGACCACGTCGCAGCTCATGAACAAAGTTGGCTCTTCATAGAACGGATCAATGTTGGCAGTATTGGCATCCGGCATCAATTGCATGTCGGAGGCTTCAATGCCTTTCCAGCCAGCGATGGACGAGCCGTCAAACGCGTGGCCTGACGTGAATTTGTCTTCGTCAAAATGCGAGACAGGCACGGTGACGTGCTGCTCTTTGCCTTTGGTATCGGTAAAACGAAAATCAACGAACTTTACGTCGTTGTCTTTCACCATCTTCATCACGTCTGCGACGGTCTTAGCCATATGCTTACTCCAAGTTAAAAAAATAAAAAATTACAGTTGAGGTGAATGCAAATTTTGTGCCACGTCTAGCCGCCAAATCGATGACGAATGAACGCTACAACCGTTGATTCTAGTGAAATTTAAACACTCAATTTTAGATGATTTGCACTTAAACAGTGCAAAATGCGGCATTTAAATCACCTTTTTAGCTCATTCAAAAGAACTGCTTTCAATAATCCCAAGCCTCGGACCATCGCTGGATAAGCTATTTTCACTAATTCAGGCTCGCCTTTAACGCCCAGTTCAATATGCCGCCCATATTTGGGATGATCGACACTGGGTAAGCTAAACACTTTAATGCCCACAAAGTCAGCCTCTAGCCGCTCCATCAGCGGCGT
>JANPAY010000280.1:0-1506 GCA_031430155.1 Comamonadaceae bacterium | reverse complement strand
CTAAAGGACATTTGCCCGAATCATTTGACTGGCGATGACCCGCTGTCAGTGGTGAGCGAATCCGAGCGAGCCGAAGTTGCAAATCGCTCCATGCTGGTCAAGCGTTTAAAGCCGTTGCCTGTTGAGGCAGTGGTGCGCGGTTATTTAGTGGGTTCTGGTTGGAGTGAATATCAGCAAAGCCAGACGGTGTGTGGTTTGCAGCTTGATTCTGGCCTGTGCAACGGACAAAAATTGCCTGTGCCTATTTTTACGCCAGCGGCTAAAGCAGCGGTGGGCGAGCATGATGAGAACATTTCATTTGAGAACGTGATTGCCACGATTGGCGAGCCACTCGCCGTGCAAATGCGCGACGTGTCGATCAGGCTTTACGAAGCGGCGACTCGAATCGCAGCCACCAAGGGCATCATCATTGCGGATACCAAGTTTGAATTTGGACTGGATGAGCACGGCACGCTGACCTTGATGGACGAAGTGCTGACGCCTGATAGCTCACGTTTTTGGCCAGCGGCAGATTACGACGCGGCGTTTGCATCAGGGAAAAATCCGCCGAGCTACGACAAACAATTTTTGCGTGATTGGCTGGAAGGCCAAGTGTCGCTTGGCCTGTGGGGCAAGACCGCCCCCGCGCCGGCACTGCCTGCGGATGTGATTGCAGCGACTGCAGCTAAATACCAAGAAGCACTTGATGTGCTAACGGCGTAATTTATGACAACAAAAACTAAACCAACGCTTGCTGCTGAACCCATGGTCGGTATCGTGATGGGCTCCAAAAGCGATTGGGCAACCATGCAACACGCGGCAGATATCCTGACCGAATTTGGCGTGGTGTTTGAGGCTAAAGTCGTCTCGGCACACCGCATGCCCGATGCGATGTTCGCCTATGCCGAGGGTGCCGCTGGCCGTGGCTTACAAGCCATCATCGCAGGCGCAGGCGGTGCGGCGCATTTGCCTGGCATGTTGGCGGCTAAAACAATTGTTCCTGTGCTGGGCGTGCCTGTATCAAGTAAACATTTGAGCGGGCAAGATTCGCTCTATAGCATTGTGCAAATGCCCAAAGGGATTCCTGTCGCGACGTTTGCCATCGGTGATGCGGGTGCGGCAAATGCGGCGTTGTTTGCCGTGGCGCTGCTGGCGCGAAGCGACAAGACGTTGGCTAAAAAATTGACCGCATTTAGAGCCAAGCAAACGAAGAGTGCGGCGGAGTCGGTTTGTGAGTAAAGTTAGCCCCCTCTCCCTAGCCCTCTCCCGCGAGGGGCGAGGGGATAAGACAAAAACGTTGGGTGTTTTGGGCAACGGCCAGCTAGGGCGCATGTTCGTGCAAGCCGCTCAGGCCATGGGCTTTAAGACGATGGTGTTTGACCCTGAGGCGCAAGTGGATGGCGTTTTAAGCCCTGCCGCGCAGGTGAGCAGCGGTTTTATGAATGCCGCGTTTACCAACACGGCCGCCTTGCAATCATTGGCCGAGCAGTGCTTTGCTGTTACCACCGAATTTGAAAACGTGCCCGC
>JANPAY010000279.1:0-3437 GCA_031430155.1 Comamonadaceae bacterium | reverse complement strand
GTGCGCCGACACGTCAAAGGCATAAAGCCGCCCCGTGCTGCGCATGGCAGCGCCAAGGCCTAGCGTCTTGCCACCAGCGCCCGCGCAAAAGTCTGCCACCATTTCGCCGCGTTTGGCATCGACTAAGAGTGTGAGTAGCTGCGAGCCTTCGTCCTGCACTTCAATTGCGCCTGCTGTAAAGACCGTGAGCTGCGACAGCGCTGTGCGTGCGTTCATACGCAGCCCCATGGGGCTAAAGGGCGTGGGTTCAGCTTTGACGCCTGCTTTTTGCAGCACAGTTTGGATTTGATCGCGCTTGCTATTCAGCATATTGACGCGCACATCGAGTGGCGCAGTCGTTTCGCAAGACGCGCAAAACGCCCAAAATTGTTCTTCACCAAGCTCTTTTCGTAGCGATTCAGCTAGCCACGCGGGTAGATTGTGTTTATGAGCGTCGAGCAATTCTTCGCCATCCACTTTTTTGCAATCCAGCAACCAGTTTTTTTCGTGCGGCAGCAGTGCGCCTTGCAAAAAGTCTGCATCACTAGGGTTGCTGGTCGGGTACGCCAGAATCGCGAGACGGCGGGACAGTGCCCCAGAGCCCGCACGGGCTAACGCCTCCAAGCGGGTCTTGCTGCGAAGCACCGTGTAGGCTGTCTCCGCGAGCACGGCTCGCTCGCGCTGCCCGATATTTTTAAGCTTGCGGTTGTCTTTGAAGTAGTGCGACAGCACCGCGTCGGCAGGGTGTTCGAATTTGAGGACGAGGGCGACGAGCTCAGTACAAGCGTCTAGGAGTTGTTGGGGATGCATGTTGTTTGAATGATCTGTCTAATAGCCGCTGGATAGATGAAGTGCTCTTGGGTGAGCACACGTGCGGCGAGCCGGCTCTCATTGTCGTCGTTTAAAACTGGAACCACCGCTTGTGCCAAAATTTCGCCCTCGTCTAGCACGGGTGTCACGCGGTGAACCGTTGCGCCAGCGAAGCGGCAGCCCGCATCAATGGCGCGTTGGTGGGTATGCAAACCCGTAAAAGCAGGCAGGAGCGATGGGTGGATATTGAGCATTCGCCCTTCAAAATGTTGGACGAAATCAGAACCGAGTATCCGCATGAAGCCTGCAAGCACCACCAGCTGTGGCTTGTGGGCATCGATGGCGGTTTGTAGTGCGGCATCAAACAACGCCCGAGTTGCGTAGGCTTTGTGATTGACGACTTCGGTTGGAATGCCTTGCTCGCGTGCGAACGCTAAACCTTTAGCGTCAGCTTTGTTACTGATGACGGCCGTCACACGCGCACCATAAAGCTCTAGCCAGCGCTCGCTAATCGCCGTGCGTACGATAGCTTGCATGTTCGAGCCCGAACCCGAGATAAGAATGACAATAGATAGCATGTGGGTGATTATCCTTTGCTGAGGTCTAGCTTCGCGCTATAGTTCGACCATGACATCTCCTCACATTACCGTTGCGCTCGTCGAAGATGAGCCCGAAACACACGCCCGCTTGCTGGCAGCATTGGCTAGCGATGTGACCATTGAAGTGGTGTTTGCTACTAACGCGGCCAAACCCATGCTGCAATGGATGGTCGGGCGCATGGGTGAACTCCCGCCTAGCGTCCTTCTAGTTGATTTGGGCTTGCCTGACCAATCTGGCTTGGAGGTCATCCGCCTTTGCAAAGCGATGCATCCCAAGACAGAAATTATGGTCATTACGATGTTTGGTGATGAGGCCAATATGATTCGCGCCTTTGAGGCTGGTGCTACCGGCTATTTGCTCAAAGATGGTAACGAGTCTGAGCTCGCCGAGCACGTGCGAACTTTGCACGCAGGCGGCTCGCCCATGTCACCCATCATCGCGAGGCAGCTCTTAACTCGCATGGGTGGAGCTAGTAGATCTGCACAGCAAGCTATACGGCATATGACCTCCCCGCCCTCTAAGTCTGCAAGATTTGGCGTGGAGCGGCTGCTGACGGAGCGGGAAGAGCAGGTGCTGCAGCTCTTATCACGTGGATATAGCTACGCAGAGTTGGCAAAAGAGATGGGTGTCACCATCAATACGATCCAAACACATATCCGTGGGCTGTACGCCAAATTGGAAGTGCACTCGAAATCGCAAGCTATTTTTCAGGCTAGGCAGCGGGGTATTCTTGAAAAGTAAGCGGCTTGTTGCCTCAGCTTTATTGTGGCTGAGTGGCTTATGTTTAGCCGCTCATGCGGAGATCTTGATCGTCAGTCAGGTCAGCTTGCAAGTATCGACAGCGACGAAGGATCTTCAAATTGAGAGCCGAGCGCTGCCTTTTCGTTGGGATTTTAATTTTCCTGGGGAAAATGGTCGGGCTAGGTACGCGGTGACCTTGCCTGCCTTTACGGCGGCAGTGGACACTCAACCCTATGCCATCTTTATTCCACGCATTGGTAACCAAGTACAAGCATTTTTGAATGGACATCTGGTTGATGCGTCTGGCGATTTGGATAACCCTTCGACAGATACCAGTAAAGAGCCTTATTGGATCACGGTGCCGATTGCACTTTTATTCAAAGATCGCCCGAATAGTTTGATATTGAGTACTTCAGTGCAGGCACTTCGTTGGGGTGGCTTGTCGGAGATCTATTTCGGACCAGAGCAAGAGCTACGTAATAAGCATGTTCGTGCCTTTTGGTGGCAGCAGTCGTCCTACATCGTTATTTTTGTCGCCTTATTTTTGATGGGGATGATTTCTTGGGCGCTATGGCTGAGCCAACGCGAAGGGCTTTATGGCCTATTTGCTTTAAGCGCCACATGGGGCGGCTTGAGCGCCATCAATCAGATATCAACAACCTCTTGGTTACCTTGGCCCGTGCAAGGCATCTTGGCCTCGGTGGCATTAGCTTGGCATATTGTTTTTATGACACGCTTTACCCTAGGTCTTGTTGGACGCACGGCCCCTTGGGTTCGTTTGACTTTGCTCGCAACCGCGCTGTCTATCGGCATTGCTTTTGTGCTTGCAGAGCCTGTTTATTGGACGCTGGTCGTGAGCTTTTTGTTTCTACCAATGATGGTGGCACTTGTCTACACAGCTAAGGCGGCAGATATGGAGCAGTCTAGGCAAGCTAGACTTTTATTTGGCGTCAGTTTAGTGGTGGCTTTGACGGCGCTACGTGATTTATTTGTGGTGCACATAGCCGAATCTGGCATTAGCCATTGTGCGCTTTTGCCACATGCCTTGTTTTTATACGTGATCATGATGGGATGGATTTTGGTGCAGCGTTATACAGAGCAGCACGCCCTCTATCACGAGCTAAATGTGACCCTAGAGCATCGCGTACAAGAGCGTGAAAATCAGCTATCGCATAGCTTTGAAAAAATTCAAGAGCAAGGTGAGGAGCGTGCGAGGTTAGTTGAGCGCCAACGCATCATGTCCGACATTCACGATGGTGTGGGTGGGCAATTAGTGGGATTGGTCAATATGATTAAGCGAGGTGAGC
>JANPAY010000278.1:0-5062 GCA_031430155.1 Comamonadaceae bacterium | reverse complement strand
ATCGTCATACAAACTGCGTTTGGCAGCAAGGGTAGTTTCGCGCTCCAACTTTAAGGCCAGAGCGGCCTGCAGGCCCGATTGCGCGGCAGCATCGTTCATACGAAGCAAGTCCAAATCTAACTGCTCGTGCTCACGCGTGAGGTTCGCCGTTTGCTGGACGCCAAGCGAGATAATGCGAGCCAGCTCTTCTTTGCGCGCTACCAAGCTGCGGCCTTGAAAACTCGCCTCTTGCTGCTGACGCTCAATCGCGCGGTGCTGCTCGCGTAGTGCGTTTAGCTTGCGCTCAGCTTCAATCACGCCATCACCCTGCGTGGCCTCAACTTCTTGCGCTTCGCCCAGCTGAATATCTAAATCTTCAAACTGAGCTTCCAGCGTGACACGGCGCTCTTGAAACTCTGCCATGTGCGTGTCGATTTCAGCCACATCGGCGGCCAGCTGGCTGCTTCTCACCTGCGCTTCGCTCACTTGGCGCGACAGCGTTGTCCATTTAATCTCTAGATCGTGACTCGCCGCTTGAGCCCTGCTAGCTTCGCTTTGCGCTTTGCTAAGTTGGCTAGACACCTCTGCGTAATGGCTCTCGGCACGCTGCAAAGCTGTGCGCGTATCCTGCGCCATCAAGCTCTGCGCACGCGCTTGCTTGTCTAAGTTTTCAATTTCTTGAGCACGGGCCAAAAGTCCTGCTTGCTCGCCTTCAGCTGCATAAAACGAAATCGAGGTGCGCGTCACGGCATGACCCTCGGGCGTGTAAATCACTTCACCTGCTACTAATTGCTCACGAGCTTTCAAAGCGCTATCTAGCGAGTCAGCAGTGAAACAGCCATGCAGCCAGTCCGTCATCAAGCTTTGCTGGTTCGCGTCTGAGGTTTTAATGAGGCTTGATAGTGGACGTGTAGCAATTGGGGTCTGACCTAGGGTCTCAGTGGAACCGAGACGGGGTCTGACCTCAATTGCGGAGCTAGCATAAAAGCTCAATTTTGCAGGTGGCGCATCGTTTGCAAACGACGTCAACATCTCAAGGCGACTCACTTCCAGCGCACCCATGCGACTTTGCAAAGCCGCTTCTAGTGCCGCTTCCCAGCCTTTTTCGATATGCAGCTTAGTCCAGAGTTTTGTCAAATGATCCAGTCCATGCTTGGCAAGCCACGGCTTTAAGCGGTCATTCGCAATCACCTGCGCTTGCAGCGTTTGCAGGGCATCTAACCGCGCTTGCGTGTCGGCTAATTTGGCAGATTCAGCGGTCGCGGCGACCTGAGCCAAGCGCCGTGCTTCATCGCTTGCGGGCACTTGTTCGCGTAAATCTTCTAATCGCGCTGAGCCTTCCAGCGCAATCTCTTTTGCCATTGCCAACTCTTCGCCCAAGGCTTGCAGTTTGGCGTGATCGGGCGCATCGACTTCCTTTTGCTGCGCGGCTAGTCGCTCACGGCGCACTTCCATGTTGCGCGATTGCTCATCAATACTGCGCTGCTCAGCCGCCAGCACTTGAATCTGCTGCTGCACCTGCACCACCTGCGTGCGCTGTGCAGTGACCCGTCCACGAGCCTTATCCAGCAAGGCCTCCAGCTCAGGGGTTTGCGTCTCAATATCTTCTAATTGCGCGGCAAGCGTGATGGCGTGTTCTTCTGCGCCAGCTTCCATGGATTCCAAATCGAGTTGGTGCTGCGCGGCGGTATCGGCTCTGGTTTTCCATTCCAAAAGCTGTTCAGCAATTTGCGCAATACGAGCCACAGCGCGAACGCGTCCTTCCACCACAAAGCGAATTTCTGCCTCCAGCTTACCGACTTCGGTGCTGGCCTCATACAGCAAGCCTTGCGCAGCATTTAAGCCATCGCCTGCTTCGTAATGTGATTGACGAATCGACTCTAAATCGGCCTCGGCACGGCGCAAATCGGCCATGCTGGCTTCTAGCTTATTGGTGGCTTCCAGCACTTCTGCGGCCAGCTTGCCTTGATCCGCCAAGCTCTCGCCACGTTTTAAAAACCACTGTTGATGCTGCTTGAGCGTCACGTCGGCTTGCAAGCCTTGGTAGCGCTGCGCCACTTCGGCCTGACGCTCTAGTTTTTCTAGATTGGCATTCAGCTCGCGGAGGATATCGGTCACGCGCGTGAGGTTTTCCTCGGTGTCGTGAATGCGGTTTTCCGTCTCACGGCGGCGCTCTTTGTATTTCGAGACTCCCGCGGCTTCTTCTAAAAATAACCGCAGCTCTTCGGGACGCGACTCAATGATTCGCGAAATCGTGCCCTGTCCAATGATGGCGTAGGCGCGGGGTCCAAGACCCGTACCCAAAAACACATCCTGCACATCACGGCGACGCACCGCTTGGTTATTGATGAAGTAGCTGGATGTGCCATCACGCGTCAGCACACGCCGCACCGCCACTTCTTCGTATTGGTTCCACTGCCCACCAGCGCGGTGCGAGGCGTTGTCAAACACCAACTCCACACTGGCACGCGACGCAGGCTTCCTCGTATTTGTGCCATTAAAAATCACGTCCTGCATGGACTCGCCGCGCAGCTCGGAGGCACGGCTTTCGCCCAGCACCCAGCGCACCGCGTCAATGATGTTGGATTTCCCGCAGCCATTGGGACCCACCACCCCGACCAATTGACCGGGGAGCTGGAAATGTGTGGGATCGGCGAAGGATTTGAAGCCCGAGAGCTTGATAGAGGTTAGGCGCACGGGCTGGATTTTATCTTCCAAGATAATTGGACGGTGCCTTCTTCGATTTTGTTACTACAATAAGACCAATGCAAATTGAATTTGACCCACATAAAAATGCCAAAAACATCAGTGAGCGTGATCTATCTTTTGAAGATGCCGCTGAGTTCAATTTCAATACATCAATAGTGAAACAAGATGTTCGTAAGGCGTATCCAGAAGATCGTTTCGTTGCTATTGGATTTTTAGGCACGGGAGCGCGACTACATGTGCTCTGTTTTACGCCGATAGTGGATGGCATTCGGGTTATTAGTTTTAGAAAAGCACACACAAAAGAGGTGAAAGAATATGAACAAACGTTCCCCCATGATTGACGCAAGTGGCGAAGTGCGCGAGCTAACTGCTGCTGACTTCGCGCTGTTTAAACCCGCCAACGAGGTGATTCCTGCTCAGCTACACGCTGCGCTTGGCATCAAACCACGCGGCAAACAAGTAGCGCCAACAAAAGTGTCCACCACCATCCGCTTTGATGCCGACGTGATTGAAGCGTTGCGGTCTACAGGCAGGGGCTGGCAAACCAGAGTCAATGACATGATGCGAGCGTATGTTCGTAAAAATCACACTGCTGCGCACGCGGCATAGCCATTTATCTCAGTCCCCTTAAAATCAACCGTATGGAAACCATCACCCAAAACCCCAACATCATGAGCGGCGCCCCCTGTTTTTCAGGCACGCGTGTGCCAGTTGCCACGCTGTTTGACAACCTGCGCGATGGTGCAACTTTGAACCAATTCGTGGAGTGGTTTCCTGGCGTGAGCTTGCAGCAAGTCAAGGACGTGCTGAAACAAGCCTCCGACGAGGTTTTGAAGCTCGTTCGCTAAAGCAGCCAGCGGCTCATGCGCATCCTATTTGACCAAGGCACACCAGCGCCGCTTCGCGAACACCTGTTAGGACACGACATAGCACTAGCCTACGAAAAAGGCTGGTCAACATTGCAAAACGGTGAACTCCTCAACGCTGCCGAAGCTGCTGGGTTTGAAGTTCTGGTCACAACGGACAAAAATCTTCGTTACCAACAAAATTTAGCCCACAGAAAAATTGCAGTGGTCGTACTCTCTGCAACCAGTTGGCCACGCGTACAAAAAATCTCTGACAAGATTTTGCAGGCACTAACGACGATTAAAACAAACGATTATTTAGAAATTGAAATTCCGTGGTGAATGAATGAACCCCCTGCTATCCAAACTGCAACCCTACCCTTTTGAGCGACTCAAACAGCTGTTTGCGCCCATCACCCCCAATCCAACTTACCGTGCCATTAGCCTTGGTATTGGCGAGCCAAAGCACGCGACTCCGCAGTTCATTAAAGATGCGCTATGCGCCAATCTGCAAGGCTTAGCGGGCTATCCTGCTACCGCTGGTGAACCTGCACTGAAGGCTTCCATCGTCGGCTGGCTAGAGCGCCGTTATGGACTCAAGTTAGATGCGACGACGCAAATTCTGCCCGTCAACGGCTCGCGCGAAGCCTTGTTTTCGTTTACGCAGGTGGTGGTGGATCCGACTAAACCGAATCCAATCGTGGTTTGCCCCAATCCGTTTTATCAAATCTACGAAGGAGCAGCGCTGCTGGCTGGCGCTACGCCTTATTACGTCAATTCCGACCCTGCGCGTAATTTTGCGGTGGATTGGGATGCCGTACCTGCTGAGGTTTGGCAGCGCACGCAATTGATTTTTGTCTGCTCACCCGGTAATCCCACAGGAGCAGTGATGCCGCTAGCTGAGTGGGAAAAGATGTTTGCGCTATCCGATAAATACGGTTTTGTCATTGCTTCCGACGAGTGCTATTCCGAGATTTATTTCCGTGATGAGCCGCCGCTATCAGGCTTGGAAGCTGCTGCAAAACTTGGACGCACCGACTTTAAGAATCTCATTGCTTTCACCTCGCTCTCCAAACGCAGCAACGTGCCCGGCATGAGAAGCGGCTTTGTGGCAGGCGATGCGGCATGGATTAAAGCCTTTTTGCTCTACCGCACCTACCACGGCTCAGCGATGAGCGGCACCGTGCAAGCTGCATCTTTAGAGGCTTGGGATGACGAAGACCACGTTGTCGCCAACCGTGCCGAATACCGCGCCAAGTTTGCTGCCGTCACGCCCGTTCTGGAAGCCGTCATGGATGTCAAGCTGCCCGACGCGGCTTTCTATCTCTGGGCAGGCGTACCCAAACACGTTTGCGGTGGCTCGGACACAGCCTTCGCGGCAGAACTGCTCGCCAAATACAATGTGACCGTGCTGCCGGGCAGTTATCTTGCAAGAGAAGATGCCCGCGGCGTGAACCCTGGCAAAGGGCGGATTCGTATGGCGCTGGTGGCTGAGCAAGCCGAATGCTTAGAAGCCGCGCACCGCATCG
>JANPAY010000277.1:0-1958 GCA_031430155.1 Comamonadaceae bacterium | reverse complement strand
GCAAGGCAGAGGCATCCGAATCCGCTGAGGGTGGCGGGTGCAAGACTACGAGGGCTTAAAATCATTGCTGGGCCAGAGGTACTTCATTCAACGACCAGTATTTGGCGCACCCTACGAAATATGTTCTCCGATTGCGCTTCGCGCAGCTTGAATAGTCAGTTAGTTGCGGCGCCGCATGGCGGCGCTTACTCAACTCGTAGCAATCGAGGCGTTTCGGAGAGGCTGCAAAGAAAGTCAGTTTTGTCCTCTGCGGCGTACCAAGAAATTCATCACCAGCGTGGCCTAACCATTCGCTCAACCGGACCCATTGCGGCGTGCCGTCATTTGGGCTTTAAACCCTAGCCCAAATGCCAGCACGCCACAATGGGCCGGTTAGCTCAATCTACAAGGGCTTCCCCGTCTGTCAAGCGATAAGTGGCCTGAATTTATTGCGTCAGCAATAAATTCATGGTTTTCTTTCTTTGAATGTTGGGTCCACCGTGTTGGGCTGGCGCTGCGTTGATGCGCGGCAAAAGGGTGCGGACTGGAGAAACTACAAACGGTCATCAAGCAGTCACTCGTGGCATTTTCTGCCGACTGCAGACCCTGATGAAAGACGCGCGTGGGGGGCCTATTCGTTAGCCGAGCCTGGATGCCGTTGCCTGCGCCCAGAGATTCCTTGAGATAAGCGGCCACTCCCCACGCAGGTCCAACCTTTTGTCCATCAACGCTGGTCAATCACACGGTGGAAGAAACTTAGTCTCGCTCGGGCGGGGCGGCTGCGGGCAGCAGGGTGTAGGCAGGTGAGGCGATCCTGGAGCTCATCGTGTCGGGCCTCAGGCGGGCAGCTTGAAGGCCTCGCCGCGGCTGAGCACCGCCCAGCACATGCGCGCGTTCTTGGCCGCGATCGCCACCACCGCCTTCCAGTAGCCTCTGCGCTCTTGCACCGCCAGCGCCCAGCGGCTCAAGCTGTCGGTTTTGCCCTTGGCCGCATTGAGCACCGCCCTTGCCCCCATCACCAGCAGGCTTCTCAGGTAGGCGTCCCCGGCCTTGGTGATCCGCCCCAATCTAGCTTTTCCTCCAGAGCTGTATTGCCCCGGCACCAGCCCGATCCAGGCCGCAAACTGCCGCCCGCACTTGAACTCGCTGGCGTTGCCCACCATGGCAACGATGGCCGTGGCCGTGATCTCGCCGATGCCCATCAGTTGCATCAGCTGCTGCGCCGCCGTGCAGTCGTGCGCCATCGTCCGCATGTGCACGTCGTATTGCTTGATCCGCTCGTCCAGGTGCGCCACCTCGCTGAGCAGATCCCCGATCACCAAATTGGCGTAGCCGGGCAGATCCTCCAGGTGGTTGCGTGCCTCGCGCCGTACGACCTCGGCCTTGAGCGGCAGCACGATGCCGAACTCGCTGAGCAGGCCGCGAATGCGGTTGATGCAGGCGGTGCGCTCGGTGACAAACCCCTGCCGGGCACGGTGCACCATCAGCCGCGCTTGCTGGTCCTCACTCTTGATCGACACGAAACGCATATTGGGCCGCTGCATCGCCTCGCAGATCGCCGCCGCATCCGCCGCGTCGTTCTTGCCGCGCTTGCCCGTCATCCGGTACGGGGTGACAAGCTTGGGCGCCATCAACCGCACCGTGTGCCCATGGCGTTCGAATTCTCGTGCCCAGTAGTGCGCCCCTGAGCATGCCTCCATCCCGATCATCATGGGCGGATGCGCGGCCATCAGCGCTATGAGCTTGGTCCGCCCCACCTTGGGCTGGCGCAGCAGCACCTTCCCCCCACGATCAACACCGTGCACGGCAAAAACATTCTTCGCAAGATCGATACCGGTCGCAATAATGGACATGGGACTTCCCCTTCCAAGTGAGTTGATGAGCGTTTGCACTTCCCATCTTGGCACTGCTTCGCAGTGCCCCGCATCGCGGATTACTCGGGACGGGGAAGTCCCTTCCATTCGTTAGGCCTCGCAGAA
>JANPAY010000276.1:0-1689 GCA_031430155.1 Comamonadaceae bacterium | reverse complement strand
CTACGCGGCGCATTCTTACTAGGCGACGCTTCGTTAGAAAAATACCGTGTGCTCGCGGTGTTGGTGGGGTTACTTGTCTTTGCGGTTTTGACTTGGACTTTGACGCGTACGAAGATTGGTTTACTCATTCGCGCAGGCGTGCAAGACCGTGAAATGGTGGAGTCGCTGGGCTACCCGATCAAGCGTTTATTTATTGGCGTGTTTGTGGTTGGCAGCGCCCTTGCTGGCCTTGGCGGTGTGATGTGGGGACTGTCGCAGCAAATCGTCGATACGCAGCTGGGCGCACAAGTCAATGTGCTCATTTTTATCGTCATCATCATTGGTGGCCTTGGGTCGACAGGCGGCGCGTTGATTGGTGCGCTCTTGGTTGGCTTGGTCGCCAATTACGTGGGTTTTTTGCTGCCCAAGCTGGCGCTGTTTTCCAACATCTTGCTCATGGTCGCCGTGCTGCTGTGGCGACCGCAAGGCGTTTATCCTGTGGTGAACAGATAAGGCGGCATGGAATGAAACTACTCCAGAGACTCCCCTCCCGCGTTCTTTCGCACGACCTGCCGCGTAGCCGCATTTTGGCGGTGATTTTGCTGGCGCTGTTTGTGCTCTTGGCCTTTGCGCCATTTGTGATTCCTGGCGTGAAGGCTTTGAATGTCGCTGCCAAGATTTTGATTTTTATCGTACTGGTGGCCAGCTTTGATTTGCTTTTGGGCTATACGGGCATCGTCAGTTTTGCCCACACCATGTTCTTTGGCATTGGCGCATACGGCGTGGCGATGGCGAGCACGGCATGGGGCGCGACATGGCAGAGTTTGTTACTGGGCGTGGCTTTGGCGCTCGTTTTATCTTTCGTGTTGGCGCTGGTGATTGGGCTTTTTTCGTTGCGCGTCAGAGCTATCTTCTTTGCCATGATGACCTTGGCGGTGGCATCTGCTTTTGCTACGCTTGCGTCGCAGCTGTCCGATTGGACGGGCGGCGAGGACGGGTTGTCGTTCAAAGTGCCCGAGGTGTTGTCGCCTAGCTTTGAACTCTTTGAGCAACCGATATTTGGCGTCACGATAGACGGGCGCATCCTTTGCTACTACCTGCTGTTTGTGGTGGCTCTGGCGCTGTTTTTGGCGCTGCTGCGCATCGTTAATTCACCCTTTGGCCGCGTGCTGCAAGCCATCCGAGAAAACGAATTTAGGGCCGAAGCCATTGGTTACCGCGTGGTGGTGTATCGCAGCATCTCTAGCATTTTGTCGGCACTCTTTGCTTGCCTTGCGGGCGCGATGCTGGCGCTGTGGTTGCGCTACAACGGGCCCGATACGTCGCTCTCATTCGAGGTGATGATGGATGTGCTGTTGATCGTAGTGATTGGTGGCATGGGCACGATGTATGGCGCAGTGATTGGCGCGGCCATCTTTTTAGTGGCACAAAGTTATCTGCAAGATTTGCTGCGCATTGCTTCGGAAGCCACAGCCAGCATGCCTTTGCTCAGTAGTCTTTTGTCACCTGACCGTTGGTTGCTCTGGCTCGGGCTCTTATTTGTGCTGTCGGTGTACTACTTCCCCACGGGGATTGTGGGGAGGCTCAGGAGCCGTTAAACCTTGCAGGTCTGCGCTCCACAAATGAAGCCACGCCTTCAGCGGCATCTTTGGATTTAGACAGCCGCTGCTGCACCGCGATGAACTCGTGCATCGCAAGGGTAGGGCCGTG
>JANPAY010000275.1:0-7369 GCA_031430155.1 Comamonadaceae bacterium | reverse complement strand
GTAGAAGCAGGGAATGTCAAAGCCGTGTCCGTGGCATCTACTACAGCGTCACCTCGCTTTCCCAAGTTGCCTTTGATGACTGCCGTGCGCGGATTTGAAGACTTCACGTTCAGCATTTGGGCGGGCATTCAAACAGGCGTAAAAGTGCCTGATAGCGTCGCCGCTGTGCTGCACAAATCAGTCTACGATGCGCTTGCAAATCCTGAAGTCAAAAAGCAATTGGAAGCTTCGGGATCGTATTTACTCACGCCCATGAGTCTTGCTCAGTTGAATGCGTTTTACGCCAAAGAAACGGCGATGTACCGTGCGATTGCTAAGTCGATTAATTTAGAAGCTCAGTAAAAAATACAGCGGATAAATAACGGGTAATCCCTTAAGAAAAATGAGTGAAGGAGTCGGTAGGATGAGGCATGAATACTGCCTACGGTTCCACACTCAATTTTTATCAACTCGTCAAGCAAGAACTGCCTGCTGAAGATGGCGTAGATTTTGCGGATGCAAAGCGAGGGTTCGTTGGCACCATAGAGCACGCCGAGGTTTTACGTACCAGCGGGCCTATGGCCGGACAAGCGATATGGAGTCATCGACCCTATGCTTTTTTAGACAACGAAACACCCGCGCCTACGGTTAACCCAAGCCTGTGGCGGCAAGCGCGGCTCAATTTGAATCATGGTCTTTTCAAGGTCACGGATCGCATCTACCAAGTGCGCGGATTCGATATTGCCAACATTACTTTTATTGAAGGCGATACGGGCTTGCTAGCGCTGGATGCGCTCTCATGTGCTGATACGGCTAGGGCGGCGCTGGCGCTGTATCGCACTCATCGCGACCCTGAGCACAAGCGACCTTTGCATACGGTGATGTATAGCCACAGCCATGGCGATCATTTTGGTGGTGTGCTGGGTTTAGTCAGCCAAGCTGATGTGGATGCTGGCAAGGCTGCCATCATTGCTCCCGCAGGTTTTATGCACCATGCGGTGGCTGAAAACGTATTGGCTGGCGTTGCGATGGCGCGCCGTGCGCAGTTTCAATTTGGCCACACCTTACCTGTTGGTGCTGCGGCGCAAGTTGACTCGGGTTTAGGCAAAAATTTACCAAAAGCTCAGCCAGGCTTGATTGCTCCGACTCAAACGATTATCGAGCCGTTTGAGACGCATGTGATTGATGGCGTTGAGATTGAGTTTCAACTCGCGCCCGATAGCGAAGCACCATCTGAGATGCATTTTTTCTTCCCTGGGCTTCGCGCTGTCAATATGGCGGAGAACACCAACCACTTGATGCACAATCTGTGCCCCCTTCGCGGAGCGCAAGTGCGCGATAGCTTGGCGTGGAGCAAATATCTGAACCATGCACTCCATGCTTACGCAGGTCGTGTCGATGTGCTGATGGCGCAGCACCACTGGCCGACTTGGGGTACTGAAGCCGTGCAATTATTCTTATCGCAGCAGCGCGACATGTACCGCGTTATTCACGATCAAACCGTGCGCATGATGAATCACGGTTTAAAACCAGCCGAAATTGCAGAAGAATTGCGTATGCCAAAAAGCTTAGGCGCACTGTGGCACGCACGGGGGTATTACGGTTCGCTGTCGCATAACGTGAAAGCGGTCTATCAGCGTTACTTGAGTTGGTATGACGCGCACCCTGCTAATTTGCACGCCCTGCCACCTGTGCCTGCGGCGAAAAAAACCATCGAATACATGGGCGGTATTGAAGTGGTTTTGGTCAAAGCCAAAGCTGACCTTGAGCGCGGCGAATACCGCTGGGTCGCGCAGGTGATGAGGGATGCCGTGTATGCCCACCCCGATCACCAAGGCGCACGTGCCTTGGCTGCAGAGGCGATGGAGCAAATGGGCTTCCAAGCAGAGTCTGCCACATGGCGCAATGCATTTTTGCTAGGTGCACAAGAATACAGAAATGGCACACCCAAACCGTTCACTCAAGTGTTGGGGGGCACGCTATTGCCCGCGGTCAGTAACGAGCTTCTGTTTGATGCATTGGCGATACGCTGGAATGGCATCAAGGGCGGCGCATTGTCGTTCAGCATGGCATGGCACTTTACGGACAGCAACGAGCTTTGGCTAATTGAAATCAATAACGGCGCGATGAACAGTATTCGCGTGGAGGCTGCGCCCAATGCCAGCATCACCCTCAAGCTCACTCGCTCCCTATTACAAGATGTCCTCCAGCAAAAAATAACCCCCGCTGATGCCGCGCAGTCAGGCCAGTTGCAGCTTACGGGGGATGCCACCTTGCTGCGCGTTTTCTTTAGCACCTTAGACACTTTCGTTGGCAACTTCCCTGTGGTGGACGCTGCTGTTTTGCCTGAATAACAATTTAAACGAGGATCACTATGAACTCCAAGGCTTTTGATTACATCATCGTAGGCGGTGGCTCGGCGGGCTGCGTGATGGCCTCGCGGTTGTCCGAAAATCCAAGCGTGACGGTTGCTTTAATTGAAGCGGGCGGTAGTGATGCCAGCAACTGGGTCACCATCCCTGCGGCGCTGATTGGCACTGTGCCTACCAAGCGCATGAACTGGGCGTTTCAGACCGTGCCGCAAGCGGGACTCAATGGTCGGAGCGGTTATCAGCCACGCGGCAAAGTGATGGGCGGTAGCTCGTCGATTAATGCCATGTGCTACATCCGAGGCCACGCCAGCGACTACAACGAATGGGCAGCCGCAGGCTGTACGGGCTGGGGCTATGCCGATGTGTTGCCGTACTTTAAAAAGAGTGAAGGCAATTTGGCAGGACTGGCGGGCGACTTTCATGGACAGGCAGGGCCACTCAAAGTATCGAACTTGCAGTCACCCAGCACATTCAATGATTATTTTTTGAAAGCTGCAGAAGCTTGCGGTTACAAAAGAAACCTCGACTTCAATGGAGCAGAGCAAGAAGGAGTGGGTTTTTATCACGTGACCCAAGAGAAAGGCGTGCGCTGCAATGCAGCAAGAGCGTATTTGTCAGGCACAGAGTCAAGGGTCAATTTAGTCATTATTAAAGATGCCGAAGTAGCGCGTGTGATCTTTGAGGGCAAGCGAGCCACGGGAGTGGCCTTGGTGCAAGACGAGCAGACGCTGGCATTGACGGCCAAGCGCGAAGTCATTTTGTGTGCTGGCGCTTTTGGTTCTCCCAAGCTGCTCATGCTTTCGGGTGTTGGGCCAGCTGCGCATTTGCAATCGCTGGGTATTCCAGTGGTGACAGACCGTGCGGATGTGGGAGCTAATTTGCAAGATCACGCGGATTGCTTGATTACACGGCAATACAACGATACAAATTTAATTGGACTTAGTTTTGGGTTTCTCGCACGGCTGTATTTAGTCTGGCAGGCTTATAAAAAGTCAAAGACAGGGATGATGACGAGTAACTTTGCTGAAACGGGTGGCTTTATTCGCACTGAACCGCATTTGGCGAAACCCGACGTTCAGTGGCATTTTGTGGTTGCCAAAGCAGACGACCATGGACGCAAAAAACACTGGGGACAGGGCTATGCGATTCACGCTTGCCAATTGCGCCCTTATTCGCGTGGCACGGTGAGATTGGCAAGCTCGAACGCGCAAGAGGCGCCCTTGATCGATCCTCAATATTTATCGGATCCGCGTGACATGGCGGTCATGATTCGCGCGTACAAAGCTTCGCAAGCGGTGATGCAGTCCTCGGTGTTTGCACCGGTACGAGGAATACCGCTCGTGCCCGAACCTGCCCTGGACGATGATGTCGCCATTGAGCAATTCATTAGAAATCGCGCTGACACCATTTATCACCCTGTGGGCACTTGCCGTATGGGGGTAGATGCCGATGCGGTGGTTGATTTAGAGCTACGTGTTCGGGGCGTAGAGGGGTTGCGCGTGGTCGATGCCTCGATCATGCCGACTTTGATTGGCGGTAATACCAATGCGCCCACCATCATGATTGCCGAGCGAGCCGCCGATCTCATTCGCGCAGAAGCTTCTAAGCCTTAAGGAGACCTAGCGATGCCTCAAGTTACTTTTATGTCTTTCAATGGAACAGCCCATACGGTGGATGTGCCTGTCGGCATCAATCTCATGCGTGCAGCGACCGATTACGACGTCCCTGGCATTGATGGCGATTGCGGTGGCAACTGCGCCTGCGCGACGTGCCATGTGTTCGTGGATGCGGCGTGGGAAGCGGCAGCTGGCGCACGCACCGCTATTGAGGACGACATGCTGAACTTTGCCCCCGAGCTACGAAGCAACTCACGACTCGCCTGCCAAATCATCGTGACAGAGGCGCTGGATGGTCTTGTGGTGGCGATGCCCGAAGCGCAGAATTAATTGCATCATTAATTGGAGATGACCATGACAATCGATGAAATCAATAGCCAACCGCTCAGTGAGCTTGATCCGTCCGACCCGCGGAACTTTGTCAATGCAAGCGAGCTTGCGGTTTTCGATCGCCTGCGCCGCGAAGACCCCGTGCACCGCTCACATAGCGACGTGCCCGGCATGGGCGACTACTGGTCGGTCACGCGTTACGACGACATCATGTATGTGGACACGAATCCCGCCTTGTTTTCGTCCGAGCCTGCCATCACGTTGATGGATTTTCCTAAGGGTGACGAGCAGCAACTCAAAATGTTCATTGCGATGGATCCACCCAAGCACGACGAGCAGCGCAAGGCGGTCGCGCCGATTGTGGCGCCCACAAACCTGGTGAATTGGGAGGATTTGATCCGTGAGCGCACGGGCAAAGTGCTGGACAGTTTGCCGCGCGATGAGCCTTTCGATTGGGTCGATAAAGTTTCCATTGAACTCACCACCTACATGCTGGCAACCTTGTTTGACTTTCCGCTGGAGGATCGGCGCTTGCTGCCTTACTGGTCGGACATTGCGACTTCACTGAAAGCCAACAACCCCGATGCGCTAGAGCCTGAAGTGAGGATGGCTGAACTTAAAAAAATGCTGGCATATTTCACCAGACTGTGGAATGAGCGCATCAATGAGCCGCCGCGAACCGACCTTATCTCCATGTTGGCGCATGGCCCTGCCACTCGCAACATGGGCCCGCTAGAGTTTATGGGTAACTTGGTGCTACTCATTGTGGGCGGCAACGACACCACGCGCAACTCCATGACGAGTGGCATTTTGGCGCTGCACAACAATCCCACTGAGATGGCGAAGCTGCGAGCGAACCCCAAACTGATCGAGAGCATGGTGCCAGAAATTATCAGATGGCAAACACCATTAGCCTATATGCGCCGTACTGCTCTGGCTGATACGGTGCTGGGTGGAAAACAGATTAAGCAAGGCGAAAAACTCGCCATGTGGTACATCTCGGGCAATCGCGACGAAGCGGCTATCCCTGAGCCAAATCGCTTCATCATCGACCGCGCACGACCACGTCAACATTTGTCGTTTGGGTTTGGTATTCACCGTTGTGTGGGCAATCGGCTTGCCGAATTGCAGCTCAAAATTTTGTGGGAAGAGATCTTAAAACGCTTCCCTGTGATTGAGGTGATGGGCGAACCGACACGGGTTTACTCGTCTTTTGTCAGAGGATTTTCGCGTTTAGAGGTCAGACTGCCAAGCTAGTTTTTTCATTATTTTTTATAGTTTTTATTCATACGGAGAAAGATATGTCCATTCACCCCTTACTCAAAACCATAGCTTTGTGTGCGGCTACGTTATTTGCACAAACCGCCTTTTCGCAAGCCTATCCAAACAAGGCCATTAACGTGGTTGTGCCTTATCCTGCAGGCGGCGCGGCAGATTTTGTAGCGCGATTTATGACCAAAGAAATGACCACGACGCTCAAGCAACCGATGCTGGTGGATAACGTGGCGGGCGTAGGCGGGGCAATGGGTGTCATGAAGGCCTTGAATGCTACGCCCGACGGCTACACCATGATGAGTTCGGATATTGCAGCTTTGATTACCACGCCGCTGACTAATGTGAATGCCAAATATAAGCCCGAGGAAATCAAGACCGTTGCCATGCTAGGTCAGGCGGACATCATGTTGGTGGCTCGCAAAGATTTAGGTGTGAGCAATATCGGTGAACTGATTGCATTGGCAAAGAAAAGCACGGACAAGCCCTTGGCTTTTTGTACATCAGGAATAGGCTCCAACTATCACTTGATGTCTGAAAAATTCAATACAACGGCGGATATCAAAGCGCTGCATGTGCCCTATAACGGCTTCCCTCAATGCATGACGAATTTGATTGGACAACAAATTGACTATGCGTTTTTACCCGTGGCCGGCCCTTTCCCAGGATTTGTTGATAGTGGCGCTATGAAAATTCTTGCTATAACTGGTACGGCACCGAGTGCACGATTTCCCAAAGCTCCCCTCATCAAATCTAGTCGAGGTTTTGATGATTTTGTTTTCTCAGCTTGGGCGGGCTTTCATGTCAACAATAAAGTTCCTGATGATGTTGTCCTAGCGCTCAATAAATCAGCAAGAGCAGCGATGGAGACGGCAGAAGTGAAAAAGCATTTTGCAGATTCAGGCTCAACCATTTTTCCTCCTATGCTGCCCAGTGAGGCGCATGCTTTTTACCTTCGCGAAGTCGCTACTTATCGCTCGATTGCGAAAGCCATTAACTTGCAACAGCAGTGATGATTCAGCCCTTCCATCTCGCTTTCCCTGTTTACGATCTAGCTGCTGCGCGGCAATTTTATGGCGTGGTCATGGGCTGCGCGGAGGGGCGCAGTTCACCGCACTGGATTGACTTCAATCTCTTTGGCCATCAACTTGTCGCGCATCTCTCGCAGACCAAGCGGGATAAGGCTTCCAGCGATGTGGATGGCCACAACGTGCCCGTACCGCACTTTGGCGTGGTGCTGACGATGGTGCAGTTTGAAGCATTAACAAAACGTCTGCGAGAGCACAACGTCAAGTTTGAACTTGAGCCCATCGTTCGCTTTAAAGGCTTAGTTGGCGAGCAAGCCACGATGTTCTTTTTAGACCCCTCAGGCAACGCCTTGGAGTTCAAGGCATTTGAGGATCAAAGCCAACTTTTTGCGACGTAGTGGATTCCCGCCTGCGCGGGAATGACTGGCGCTTAATGAATATCAGGCTCAGGAATTGCCGCCCCAAACGTGGTCTCTAAAAAATCAAAATCGCAGCCTGTATCGGCTTGCATCACGTGCTTTTTAAACATAAACCCGTAGCCGCGTTCCCAGCGTGGTTTGGCACTTGTGGAAGCCTCATCCCATATGGCTTTGCGGGCAATTAGCTCTGCATCACTCACGTTCAAATTGATTGACCTTGCTGGCACATCCACGGTAATCGTGTCGCCTGTTTGGACGAGCGCCAGCGGCCCGCCAATTGCGGCTTCGGGGCTGACGTGCAAGATGCACGCGCCGTAGCTGGTGCCGCTCATGCGTGCGTCCGAGATGCGGAT
>JANPAY010000274.1:0-1745 GCA_031430155.1 Comamonadaceae bacterium | reverse complement strand
GGAAGCTACATCCAGCATGGCCTGCGCAAGGGAAGAAACCTTTGGCCCGTTCGCTCCTGTATGTCGTTTTCACACAGACAAAGAAGCGATTGACGCAGCGAACAACACCGAGTTTGGCTTGGCTAGTTACTTCTATTCCCGTGACATTGGACGCATTTACCGTACCGCCGAAGCATTGGAATACGGCATGGTCGGCATCAACGTGGGCATCATCGCCACCGAGCACGTGCCCTTTGGCGGCGTGAAGCAATCAGGCCTAGGCAGGGAGGGCTCGCGTCACGGCATGGAAGAGTATGTCGAGATGAAATATCTTTGCATTGGGGATATTCAGAAATAACCTGTTAGACGCATTAGCTGTATAAAATTACAGCTAATGCAAATCAATCAACCGCTCAGCCTTCGCACCCTCTTCGTCGATTTCAACGCTTACTTTGCGTCGGTTGAGCAGCAGACACGCCCCGAACTTCGCGGCAAACCCGTCGGCGTTGTGCCCGTGATGGCGGAATCATCCTGCTGCGTTGCCGCCAGTTACGAAGCCAAACGCTTTGGCGTCAAAACAGGAACGGGCGTGCGCGAGGCACGCCAGCTGTGCCCTGGCATCAAAATCGTCGAGGCGCGCCCTGCTCTTTATGTCGAGTTCCACCACCGCGCCGTCAAAGCCATTGACACCATCGCGCCTGTGCGGCAAGTACTATCGGTCGATGAGCTGGAATGCGAGCTCACAGGTCGCTGGCGCGAGCGAGGCCGTGCCATGCTGATTGCCGAGCAAATCAAGCACGTGATTTGGCGCGATGTAGGCGACTATCTGCGGGTCTCGATTGGCATTGCGCCCAATACCTTGCTGGGCAAACTGGCCAGTGACATGCAAAAGCCCGATGGCCTGACGGTGATTGACCCTGATCGCATTCCCGCTGCGTTTATCCACTTGCCCGTCAGTGCCTTTAGCGGCATTGGCCCGCGCATGACCAAACGGCTTGCGGACGCAGGTATTGAGACGATGAAAGCCTTATTTGATACGCCTCGGGATGCGTTGCACCGCATTTGGGGCGGCGTGGGCGGGTCGGAGTTGTACGACAAAATCCGAGGCGCTTGGTACGAACCGCGCAAAACCCAGACGCAGTCGCTGGGGCACTCACACGTGCTACCGCCCGATTTGCGGTCAAGCGATGGCGCGTATCAGGTGCTGACAAGGCTCACGCAAAAAGCAGCCATGCGACTGCGTAAGCAAGACTTTTACGCCACCGCCATGAGCGTGCATGTGCGCTGCATGAAGCGCCCAGAAGATGCCCTGCAGGCCATACCCCGCTTGGCCTGCAGGCACGATGCGCGCTTTACCGAATCGCAAGATACGGCGTTCTTTTTACACACACTGGACGCGCTGTGGCTTCGCGTATTGGCTAGCCACTTACTGGAACTTGCCAAGCCGCTTTCGGTCGGCATGGTGTTCTATGGTCTCGTGCCCGCCGCGCAGCACACACCGTCCTTATTTGATGCGCCAGCGCCCCCAGGCCGCAAACCGCATGCAGAACTCTTGCGCCGCATGGATGCGATCAATAGCCAGTTTGGCAAAAACACCCTCTATTACGCCGCGTCGCACGGCGCATTAGACCGAGCCCCGATGCGTATTGCGTTTACGCGGATTCCGGATGTAGAGACAGAGCTATGATGACTGCATGAAACTTACCTTCTTAGGCGCTGCTGGCACCGTCACTGGCTCGAAGTACTTACTAGAGACTAGCTCCCAG
>JANPAY010000273.1:0-3611 GCA_031430155.1 Comamonadaceae bacterium | reverse complement strand
GGTGACAGCCACACACGTTTCCCTATCGGCATCAGCTTCCCCGCAGGCTCTGGTTTAGTGGCGTTTGGTGCAGCCACTGGCGTAATGCCACTTGATATGCCCGAGTCCGTGCTGGTGCGCTTTAAAGGCCAAATGCAGCCTGGCGTGACACTGCGCGATTTGGTGCATGCCATTCCCCTTTATGCCATCAAAGCAGGCCTGCTCACCGTTGCCAAGCAAGGCAAGAAAAACATCTTCTCGGGTCGCATCCTAGAGATTGAAGGCTTGCCAGATTTGAAGATCGAACAAGCGTTTGAATTGGCCGATGCGTCAGCCGAGCGCTCTGCCGCTGGTTGCACCGTGGCACTGAACGACGCGCCCGTCAAAGAGTATTTGCAGTCCAACATCACACTCCTCAAGTCCATGATTGCAGGTGGCTATGCAGACGCACGCACCATTGCACGCCGCGTAAAAGAGATGGAAAAATGGCTGGCGAATCCGCAGCTGCTTAAAGCCGACAAAGACGCTGAATACGCGACCGTGCTTGAGATTGATTTGAATGAAATCACCGAGCCTATCGTCTGCTGCCCGAACGACCCCGATGACGCGAAGACCTTGTCTGACGTGGCTGGTAACAAGATTGACGAAGTGTTTATCGGTTCGTGCATGACCAATATTGGTCACTTCCGCGCGGCATCTAAGTTGCTGGAAGGCAAGCGCGATATCCCCGTCAAGCTGTGGATGGCACCGCCCACCAAGATGGACGCGGCGCAGCTGACGGCCGAAGGTCACTACGGCGTGTTTGGCGCAGCCGGTGCGCGCATGGAAATGCCAGGCTGCTCGCTGTGCATGGGCAACCAAGCGCAAGTGAAAGAGGGCGCAACAGTCATGTCCACCAGCACACGTAACTTCCCGAACCGTTTAGGCAAAAACACTTTCGTGTATTTGGCGAGTGCCGAGTTGTCAGCAATTGCATCCAAGATTGGCCGCATCCCAACCAAAGCCGAATACTTGGCCGATGTAGGCGTGATTAACAAAGACAGCGCCAATGTCTACAAGTACATGAACTTTGACAAGATGGAAGAGTTTCAAGCGGCTGCGGATACGGTTAAGGCTGAGGCGGCTTAAGCTTTAGCGAGCTATCAAACTAAAAATCCCCGTGGCGTGAGTTGCGGGGATTTTTTATCGCTGGCGCGCAACTAATTCACGCAGACCCGATTGCAAAACGCCTCGATTATCTAAAAATTGGAATTGTGTTTTAAGTCCGATCCCCCATTCTGGTTGAACCCAGTTGATCGATTTTTGTAAAACGCCATTTTCCAATTGAAAATCTATTTCAACTTTGTAACATTCAAAAGTGCCTGCAGGAATAGTTATTTTTTCACGAGAGATGACACGACCTGAGTAGTCCATCCATTCTTTTTTCCCTGTGTTCGTGTAGGTGCGAATTGAGCGACCTGTCCAACGTTTACCGACTTGATATTCACCGCCAGGTACCAAAACGTATGGCGGGTCATAAGTCGAAATTCCATCATTAATAACTGCGCCTGCGATAGTTGACTCACCAATTTGCCCAACACCGAATACGTCTGAGTAACGCGCAACATCATGATTGATTTCGGCCATCTTAATGACAAAGTCTCGACTGCCCCTTTGGTTGCTTGTACTTAAGCGCATAGAGTAGGTATCGCCAGCACGGAAGCGACTATCCGCAGGGTTTTGTGGCGTCGCACCTACCTGAACTTGAGCCGTGAGTTTGCTACGCTCGAGACGCTCTAAGACAGCTTGTGCTAGTTCACCGATACCAGAATTTGGATATAGGTCAATATAGTCGTAGTAGTCTTCTGGATTCTTTGAAGTTTTAATTCGATCCCAATGCGCCTTTTCAATTCCAAAGCGTTTCGCACGAGCTTCAAGATCTGGCTTGATTTTTTCAAACCCATCTGAGAAGTTGTAATCGCTGTCCAGACCGTTGGTGTATGCGGGGATTTGTTGCCCTTGGCTGGCACGACGAACAGCAAATCGTACGCGTTTGAAGACCTCGTTAATGGAGGTCTCTGGCCGATTGAGTTCTTTTAGCAAGTATTGTGTATAGAGTCCATTTTTTGACTTTTCATCGCCATCTTGTGCCACATTTCCGGGCTCGGTCGCATACGCAATGAGTGCCCCTGCAGGTGCATCACGCGGTGAGAGGCCTGCAAAACTTGCTTTATCCTTGAATGGGTTGTCTCTGCAGGCATCCAAAATCATGACACTTAATCTATGACTTGAGGTGGTAAGCGAGGCAAGCAATTCGTTCGCGTTGATACTTTGCGATGCAATATCTGACTCTAGCCGAATCTTTGCATCAATTGGGATGAGGTAATTGTCGTAGTTGATTTGGACGCCGTGTCCAGCGTAGTACAGCACCGCCATACCATTACGCCCTTTTAATTTGGCAATTAATTCACTGACGGATTGCTTTAGCAGCGCATTGTCGGCATCCAATACAGTTTCAACTTGAAACCCGAGTTTGCGCAGCGCCTCGCCCATGGCAAGAGCGTCATTTGCAGGATTAACCAATGGCGAGCTTGGGTATGCAGAATTACCAATCACAAGCGCAATGCGAATATCGATGGGCGCTTGTGCTATGGCCGGTACGACTAGCGCAAGCAGTGCTAAAGCGAACAGGCGCAAAGCGTTGATCATTTGAGCGTCACCCGTACAAATTTACGTTTACCGACTTGCACAACGTAAGTGCCTGCTTCCAGTTTGAGAGCTTTATCAGCAACGACTTCGGAGTCCACACGTACGCCGCCGCCATCTATTAAGCGATTAGCCTCTCCGTTAGAGGCCGCGAGCGATAAGGCTTTCAAGAGAGCGGCTATGCCAATGGGTGCGCCGCCTTCTAACGCGTGAGTCGCTTCGTCAATTTGATCGGGGATGCCGCCTTTGGCGCGGTTGTTGAAATCAAGCTCGGCTGCATCTGCTGCTGCGGCAGAGTGAAACCGTGCCGTGATCTCTTTGGCCAGCATCACCTTAGCATCGCGTGGATTTCGGCCTGCATCCACTTCAGCTTTGAGCGCCTCAATATCGGCCTCAGATTTGAACGATAGCAAGGTGTACCATTTCCACATCAGCACATCGGAGATGGACATAACTTTGGCGAACATGGTGTTCGGTTCTTCGGTGATGCCGATGTAGTTGTTTTTACTTTTGGACATTTTGTCCACGCCGTCTAAACCCTCTAACAGGGGCATAGTGAGTATGCACTGCGGCTCTTGGCCATACTCCGCTTGCAAATGACGTCCCATCAGCAGGTTGAATTTTTGATCGGTGCCGCCCAGTTCTAAGTCGCTTTTGAGTGCGACGCTGTCGTAGCCTTGCATGAGTGGATACAAAAATTCGTGAACCGAAATGGATTGCTCGGCCTTGTAGCGCTTATCAAAATCGTCGCGCTCCATCATGCGTGCCACGGTGTATTTGGCGGCAAGCGTAATCATGCCGCGCGCGCCCAGCGCATCGCTCCACTCGCTGTTGTAGCGGACTTCGGTTTTGCTTTTGTCCAGCACCAGCGTGGCTTGGTTGAAGTAGGTCGTGGCGTTGGCTTCAATCTGCTCGCGTGTCAGCGGCGGGCGTGTGCTGTTGCGCCC